>DASWKD010000030.1:0-2410 GCA_036396815.1 Actinomycetota bacterium
GTGGGCCGGGGGGCGCGTCCTGGCCGGAGCCATCGACGTCGGCGAGGCTCCGTCGCGGCGGGTGGTGGCGGTGCGGCCGGGTCGGGCCTCGCTCCTGGTGGGCCGGGACCTGCCGGCCAAGGAGGTGCGGGATGCCCTGGCGCGCCTGCGCGTGCCGGCCCGCGAGGACGGCGACCGGGTCATGGCCGAGATCCCCGGGTTCCGGGTGGACCTGGAGCGCGAGGCGGACCTGATCGAGGAAGTGGCCCGGGTCACCGGCTACGGGAAGATCCCCTCCTCGCTGCCCGGCGTCCGGCAGGCCGGCGGCCCCGATGAGGACCAGCGCCTCCGCCGCCGCATGGCCGACGCCCTTTCGTCGGCCGGCCTCCTGGAGGCCGTGCTGAGCACGTTCGTGTCCGAGGAGGACAACGCCAGGTACGCCGACGCACGCCGGGAGGGCATCCGGGTGACGAACCCGATCTCCGCGGAGGACGCGGCCCTGCGCACCGGCCTGCTCCCCGGCCTCCTGCGTGCCGCCCAGCGGAGCCTGTCCCACCGCAGCCCTTCGGCCCGGCTGTTCGAGGTGGGGCGGGTGTTCCTGCCGCAGGGACCGGTGGAGGACGAGCGGGCCTGCATCCTCCTGGCCGGTGACGCCTCCCCGGGCTGGCCCGCGGCGCACCGGGATCACGACTTCCTGGACGCCAAGGGCGTCCTGGAGCATGTGATGGCCGCCCTGGGGATCACGGGCTGGTCCCTGGGAGAGGCCGTCGGCTTCCCCTACCACCCCGGTCGCTCGGCCCGGGTCCTCCTGGGCGCCGAACCGGTCGGAGAGGTGGGCGAGATCCACCCCCGGGCGGCGGCGGCCTTCGACCTATCCGGGCGGGCGGCGGCCCTCGAGATCAGGACCGGGCCGCTGGTCCAGGCGGCCGGGTCCGTGGTCTACGCCGACCTGTCCCGGTTCCCTCCGGTGCACCGGGATCTGGCCTTCCTGGTGGACGAGGTGGTCCCCGCGGGTGAGGTTCGGGCCTCCCTCCTGGACGCCGGCGGCTCCCTGGTCGATCGGGCCGTCCTGTTCGACGCGTTCCGGGGCGACCCTCTCCCGGGAGGCAAGAAGAGCCTGGCCTTCTCGGTAGACTTCCGGGCTCCGGATCGCACGCTGACCGATGAGGAGATCGAGGACCGCGTGGCGGCCATCGCCGAGCGCCTCCGAACCGAGGTGGGCGCCGAGCTTCGGTCGGGCTGACCCCGCTTTGCCCGGGCTCACGGGCCTCGGTAGGGTGGTCGAATGGACCGGGACTTCCTGACGCTGGACGAGATCACGCCCCGCGAGCTGGACCAGCTCCTGGAGCTGGCGGCGAAGGTCAAGGCCTCGCCGGGCGACTTCGCTTCCCGCCTGGCGGGACGTTCCGTGGCCCTGATCTTCGAGAAGCCCTCCACCCGAACCCGAGTTTCCTTCGAGGTGGGGGTGGCCTCGATGGGTGGCCACGCCGTGGTCCTGTCCTCGCAGGACCTCCAGCTGGGTCGGGGGGAGACGATCGAGGACACCGGACGCGTGCTGTCGCGGTACGTGGACGCCATCGTCCTGCGGACGTTCGGCCAGGAGCGGCTGGAGAACCTGGCCGCCGCGGCCACGGTTCCCGTGGTCAACGCGCTCTCGGACTACGAACACCCGTGCCAGATCCTGGCCGACCTGCTGACGGTGCGTGAGAGGAAGGGGGACCTGGCTGGCCGGACGCTGGCCTACCTGGGCGACGGGAACAACGTGGCTCACTCCCTGCTCCTGGGGGGCGCCAAGGCCGGCATGTCCACCCGGGTGGCCACGCCCCCCGGGTACGAGCCCATCCCGCAGGTGGTCCAGCGCGCCGAGCAGATCGCCGCGGACACCGGCGGGACGGTGGAGGTCACCAACGACCCAGGCGTCGCGGCGACGGGCGCCGACGCCCTGTACACCGACGTGTGGGCCTCGATGGGGCAGGAAGCCGAGCAGGCGGAGCGGGTCCTGGTGTTCGCGCCGTACCGTCTGGATACCGACAAGGTCGAGCGGGCCCGGGACGACGCCATCGTCCTGCACTGCCTGCCGGCCCACCGGGGCGAGGAGATCACCACCGACGTGATCGACGGGCCTCATTCGGTCGTCTGGGACCAGGCCGAGAACCGCCTCCACACGCAGAAGGCCCTGCTCCTCTGGCTCCTCGGGGCCGCGTAGC
Organism: Actinomycetota bacterium; assembly: GCA_036396815.1. Lineage (GTDB taxonomy): Bacteria > Actinomycetota > UBA4738 > UBA4738 > CALAEC01 > DASWKD01. Next base: position 2,187 of record DASWKD010000030.1, read on the forward strand.
CGGTCGTAGGATAGGGACATGCCTCGGTCGAACGACGAGGTTGCCGCGCTCCTCCAGGAGTACTCGGATCTCATCTCGATCTCCGGCGGTGACGCGTTCAAGGCCCGGGCGTACGAGAAGGCCGCGCGCTCGGTGTACGGCCACCACGGCGATGTGGAGAAGCTGGATCTCAAGGGCCTGGGCAAGATCCCCAACGTCGGGAAGTCGATCGCCGAGAAGATCGT
>DASWKD010000031.1:0-1566 GCA_036396815.1 Actinomycetota bacterium
ACGCCAAGCGGGGACGGGTCCTGGGCATGGAGCCCACCGGGACCGGCAAGAGCGTGGTCCGGGCCGAGGTCCCCCAGGCCGAGATGATGCGGTACGCGATCGACCTCCGGTCGATCACCGGTGGCCGCGGCGTGTTCACCATGACGTTCGCCCACTACGAAGAGGTGCCCCAGCACCTGGCGGACAAGATCATCGCTGAGGCCCAGAAGGAGAAGGAAGAGGCCCACAAGTAGGGCCTCAGCGCGTTCGCCGATCCGCAAGTCCATCCCGCGGGCAGGAATCTGAGGCCCGGGCGAGGAATACAAGGGCACCCGGGTAGGATGGATGGGATGAGCGAGATCACGATGTACGGAGCCGACTGGTGCGGCGATTGCCGCCGGGCCAAAGGCCTGCTCGAGGCCCTGGACGTCCCCTACCGGTACATCGACGTCGAGCACGACGCGGCCATGACCGACGCAGCCCGGCGGATCGGCGGCTCCCGGCGGATCCCGGTCATCGTCCTGTCCGACGGGAGCGTGCTGGTGGAGCCCTCGAACCAGGACCTCCAGGAAGCCCTCCACCGGACCGGGTCCCTGTCCCCGGCCTAATCGCGACGAGGCCGGGCGCGAACGCCCGGCCCCATCGACCGCTACACCCCTCGCGGACGCTTCCCCTAGAAGGTGGCCCGGTCGACCCGCCCGGGATCCACGAGGTCGGTGGTCTGGTTGGATTCCGCCGGGTCCCCCCGGCAGCTACGGGCGGGAGCGGTGGTCAGCCCCGGCCCGCGGAGGGACGGCTCAGCAGCCAGCCACCTCGGGGGTCGCATGCCGTTTTGACAAGCTGGACCACCTCCTTTCTCCCGTGCGGACAGTTTCCGACGGAAGACGGCCTTTGGCAAGCAAGCGGGTGTGACGATCCGGTAACGCCTACCGGAACCCCCGGGCCACCTCGGCCTGGGTGACCCGCTCCAGGGCGATCAGGTACGCGGCCTCCCGGAGCGAGCTGGCCTCAAGGTCCGCCCGGTGCAGGACCTGCTCGGTGGCCGCATCCATGATCTCGGTCAGGTTGGTGTTGACCCGCTCCTCGGTCCAGGCCCGGCGCTGGAGGTCCTGGACCCACTCCAGGTAGGACACGGCCACGCCGCCACCGGAGGCCAGGATGTCGGGGACCAGGGTGACCCCTCGGTCCAGGAGGGCGGCCTCGGCCTCCGGGGTCACCGGGTAGTTCGCCGTCTCCAGGATGGTGGTGGCCCGGACCGTCCCGGCGTTGTCCTCACGGAGGCTCTCCTCCAGGGCGGCCAGCGCCAGGACGTCGCAGTCCAGGCCGATGATGGCCTCGGAATCCAGGGACGCCGCGCCCGGGAAACCGACCACGCTGCCGGTCTCCTGTTTGTGCGTCAGGACCTCGGCAGGGACCAGCCCCTCGGGGGCGTGGATCGTGCCCTTGCTGTCGGACACGGCCACCACCCGGTACCCCATGTCCTGGAGGAGGATGGCCAGCCACGACCCGGCGTTCCCGTAGCCCTGCACGGCCACGGTCACGTCCTCGCGCCGCCAGCCCCGGGCCCGGGCCAGGTGATCCAGGCAC
>DASWKD010000032.1:0-5626 GCA_036396815.1 Actinomycetota bacterium
CTTGACGCTCACGACCTCGCCGATCGTGTCCTGGGAGAGGACCTCGATCACGTTGAGGCCCTCGTTCAGGATCACCTCGGCGCCCCGGCGGAGCTCCTTCCGGTCCACCTCGGGGGCCACGTTGACCCGCATCTTGCGCCCGGAGGTGAACACGTCCACGGTGTCGTCCTCGTTCGTGCCCAGGAACACGCCGAAGGAGGCCGGCGGCTGGGTGAGCTTCTCGACCTCCTCGCGGAGGGCCTCGATCCGCTCGCGCTCGGAGGTCAGGGCCGTGGTCAGCTTCTCGTTCTGGGCCAGGGCCCGGGCCACCTCGCTCTTGGCCTCCAGGAGGCGCTCCTCCAGGACCTTGACCTGGCGAGGAGAGCTCTGGAGCCGCCGGCGCAGGAGCGCGACCTCGTCCTCCAGGAACTTCACCTGGGTCTGGAGCTCGTGGAGCTCCTTCTCGCGGTCCTCGTCCTTGGGCTCCTGCTGCATCGGCGGGTCCCCCCTTCGCTCCCAGCGAGTATAGCGCCGGCCGCTCAGGAGGCGATGCGCCTGGCCGTGGTGATGAACCCGGTATGCCCCACCATGCGGTGATCGGGCCGGACGCTGCGGGTGGACACGTGCCACCCCCGGACCAGGACCTCCACCGTCTCCACCTGGGCGAACCCCGCCCGCTCCAGACCGACCACCAGCGACTGGACCTGGACCGTGGTGGGCAGGTACGCGCACAGGATGCCTCCCTGGGCCAGGGTGCGCTCGGCCGCTGGGAGCGCCCCCCAGGGATCGGGGAGGTCCAGCATCATGCGGTCGAACGTCTCGCCGTCGGCCTCGCGCACGTCGCCCTGGCGGAGGTCGAGGCTCTCCGGGAGGCGGCCGAAGAAGGTCTCGATGTTCGTGCGGGCCACGGCCAGGTGCTCGGCTCGCTGCTCGTAGGAGACCACCTCCCCGCCGGGGGCCACGGCCCGGCACAGGGCCATGGTCAGCGCACCGGAGCCCGTCCCCGCCTCCAGGACCCGCATGCCCGGCCCGACGTCCGCGAACATCACGATGTGGCCCAGGTCCTTGGGGTAGATGACCTGCGCCCCGCGGGCCATCTTCAGGACGAAGTCGGCCAGACGGGGACGCATGGCCACCAACGCCGCGCCGGACTCCGCCCGGATGCGGGAGCCGTCCGAGGAGCCGATCAGGTCGTCGTGGCGGATCAGGCCGCCGTGCCAGTGGAAGGTGGCGCCCTGGTCCAGGCGGATCAGGTACCGGCGGCCCCGGGAGTCGGCCAGGATGATGCGCTCCCCGGCCCGCAGGGGCTGGCTCACGTCATCCGGTGGGGATCGGGAGCGGGCGAACGCCCAGCACGACCGACACCGGACCACGGGAGCCGTCCGGACGCACCAGGGTCACCCGGACACGCTCCCTGGGACGGCGGGAGGTCAGGGCGTCGCGGACGTCCTCGTCGCTGGTGATCCGCTCCTCGGCGATGGCCACGATCACGTCTCCCGGCGTGATCCCGGCCCGGTCCGACGGGCCGCCGGGCGCCACGTCCACCACCAGCGCTCCCTCCTCCACCGGCAGGTCCAGCTGGAAGGCCAGGGCGGCATCCACGGTCCGGGTGGAGACGCCCATGTAGGCTTCTTCGGCGGCGGGGTTGCGGATGGCCCGGTCGATGACGTCCCGGGCCCGGTCGATGGCGATGGCGAACCCGATGTTCTCGGCCGCTCCGGCCGACACCCCGGCGGTGTTGATGCCGATCACCTGACCGTTCAGGTCCACCAGGGGGCCGCCGGAGTTCCCGGGGTTGATGGCCGCGTCGGTCTGGATCAGGTCCTCGTAGGTGCGATCGTTCCCCTGGCCATCCCCGGCGGTGATGGTCCGCTCTACTGCCGAGACGATCCCCGAGGTCACCGAGGGCCCTCCCTCCAGGGACAGGGCGAAGCCCAGGGCCACCACCGACTCTCCCAGCCGAAGGGCGTCGGAGCTGCCCAGGGGCACCGTCGGGAGGTTGCTGCCCTCCACCTGGAGCACCGCCAGGTCCGCGTTGGGATCGCCCCCGATGACCCGGGCCTCGAAGCCGTCGCCCTCGATGGTGACCACCCGGATGTTCAGGGCCCCCTCGACCACGTGGAAGTTGGTGACGATGACCCCGCTGGGGTCCACGATGAAGCCGGTCCCGGTTCCCTGGGCCTCGCCCTGGCCGATAAGGGAGTCGGCCGAGGTCAGGTTGGTGGTCACGTTGACCACGGCGGGGCGGACCCGCTCCACCACCTGGACGATCCGCTCGCTCTCCCCATCCACCAGGGGGAGCGGAGACAGGCTGGGGCCCGCGGTGGGCAGGCCCAGCCGGCCCAGGCTCCGGCACGCCGGGAGCAGGACCAGGAGGGCGATCAGGGCGAGGGATGCGCGCTTCATCCGTAGGAGGATAGCAATGCCCTCATGAGAACGACCTGAGAGATCACTCCGGGAGGTCGGTCCCCATGGCATGGAACCCTCCGTCCACGTGGAGGAGCTCGCCGCTGACGCCCCGGGACAGGTCGCTGAACAGGAACACGGCGGCTCCGGCCACCGGACCGGGATCGGTGACGTCCCAGCCCAGCGGAGCCCGGCGGTGCCAGGTATCGATGAACCGGTCGAACCCGGGGATGCCCTTGGCGGCCACCGTGCGCAGGGGCCCGGCCGAGACGCAGTTCACCCGGATCCCCTCGGGCCCCAGGTCCCGAGCCAGGTACCGGGTCACGGCCTCCAGGGCGGCCTTCGACACGCCCATCCAGTCGTACGCGGGCCAGGCCACCCGAGCGTCGAAGTCCAGGCTGACCACGCTGCCCCGGCCCTTGGCCAGGAGGGGGGCCAGGGGGGCCACCAGGGCCTTCAGCGAGTAGGCGCTGGTCTGGAACGCGGTGGCCGCGCTCTCCCACGGCGCGGTGAGGAAGTTCCCGCCCAGGGCGTCCTCGGGAGCGAAGGCGATGGCGTGGAGGACGCCGTGCAGCGCGTCCCACCGGTCCCCGACCGCCGTCGCCAGAGCCTCGACGTGCTCCGGCCGGTTGACGTCGAGCTCCAGGACTTCGGCCGGCTGGGGCAGGCGGCGGGCGGACTTCTCGGTGATGCTCATCCCCCGGCCGAAGCCGGTCAGAAGGACCTCGGCCCCGTGGGACTGGGCCTCACGGGCCACGGCGAAGGCGATGCTCTGCGGCGTGAGGACGCCGGTGATCAGGAGGCGCTTCCCCTCCAGCAGCATGGGCGTAGGGTACCGGACCTTGAGCCTGGCGCCCCGGTGTCCGACAATCCCAGCAGATGCGGACGAGGCTGAAGATCCTGGCCGGGGTGGCCGCGCTGGGCTCGCTGGGCGTGACGCCCACCGGCTCCACGGTGGCCCTGGCCGGCGGGGAGCCGTCCCCAGCGGCGGTGACCGCCACCCTGGACCGGAGCGAGCTGGGGGCCGGCGGGTGCGCCCTGCTCACGGTGGGCGTCCAGCCGCCCAAGCCGGGGGCCACGGTCCGGGTGGAGCAGGCGTCCTCCTCGGGATGGGACGTGGTGGCCGAGCCCGTCCTGGACGAGGCCTCCTGGGCCGAGGTTCCCCGGTGCCACGGGTGGTCCTCGATCGGGGACGCGTTCTCTCTCCGGGCCAGCTACGCGGGCGACGCTGCGGATGGGCCCGGGGTCTCGGCCGTGGTCACCCTGGAGGTGATCAAGGCCCGGTGGATGCGGCGCCTGGACCGGATGACCGCGGGGCGGAGGATCAGCGTGTCGGTCCGGGAGGCCGGCTCGTTCCTGTACCGGCGCCGGGACACCGCGGCCCGGATCCCCGCCTCCAACGAGAAGCTGGCCCTGGCCATGGCCCTGCTCGGCGAGCTGCCCACCGGCACGCGACTCCGGACCGTGGCCGCCGGCCGGTGGGACGGAGGCTCGCAGGTGACCGGCGACCTGTGGGTGATCGGGGAGGGGGACCCCACCGTGGGCCGGACGACCATGGACCGCCTGGCCGCCCGGATCGAGGCCGCCGGGGTGAACCGGATCCGGGGACGGGTCCGGGCCAGCAAGGCCCCCTTCGCCCGGGACTGGTTCGCGCCGGGATGGAAGTCCTCGTTCCCCCGGCGGTACGTGGCCCGGCCCACCGCGCTGACCTACGAGGGCAACCAGCGCCGGGGCCGGCACCTCCGGGTCCCCGAGCGGCGGGCCGCAGGCCGGCTGACCCGGGCCCTGGAGCGAGCCGGTGTCCGGGTGGACGGGCGCCGGGGGGTCGGCGCCCACCCGGAAGGCCTGACCGAGGTGGCCGCGGTCTCCTCCCCCAGCCTGATCGGCCTGATCCGCCGGATGAGCCTGTCCTCCAGCAACTTCCAGGCCGAGGTCCTGGGCAAGGTTCTGGGCCAGGAGCACACCGGACCCCCGGGGAGCATCCGCCGGGGGGCCTCGGCCATCGAGGCCTGGGCCGCCGCGGAGGGCGTGTCGCTGACCGCGAACGACGGCTCGGGCCTGTCCTACGCCAACCGCACGACGGCCGCGGGGATGGCCCGGCTGATCGGGGCGGCCGAGGGCCAGGCCTGGGGACCGGCCCTCCGGCAAGCCTTGCCCCGAGGCGGGACCGGGACCCTTCGCCTTCGCCTCCGGCGGGTACCGGTCCGGGCCAAGACCGGTACCCTGACCAAGGTCTCGGCCCTGTCGGGCTGGGTGTGGCTGGAGAAGCGAGGGGTGTGGGCGGAGTTCTCGATCCTCTCCCACGGCCTGTCGAAGGAGAAGGCGGTGCGGATCGAGGACCGCATCGTTCGCCGCCTGAGCCGGTCGGCCCGTTAGGTCCGGGTTTGGCATGATGGAGGGGTGAGCACTCCCACCGCGCCCGTCGAGGTCGACCGCCCGTCCGGCCAGGACGTCAACGAACCGGACCGGGTGTGGATCGTGCTGGTGTGGAACGACCCGATCAACCTGATGTCGTACGTGCGTTTCGTGTTCCAGAAGCTGTTCGGCTACAGCCGCCAGAAGGCCCACAAGCTGATGATGCAGGTCCATGTGGAGGGCAAGGCCGTGGTGTCCAGCGGCACCCGGGAGAAGGCCGAGGTGGACACGTTCCGGCTCCACCAGCACGGCCTGTGGGCCACGATGCAGAAGGACCGATGAAGCCGCACATCGAGCGGACCCGCCGCGGGTACCGCCTGCGGCTGAGCGAGGAAGAGCGCGCGGTGCTCCGCGGGCTGCCCGGCCAGATGCGGGCGATGCTGGACAGCGAGGATCCCTCGGCGTACCGGCTGTTCCCGCCCGGATACCAGGACGATCCCAGGCGCGCCGAGGAGTTCCGGCTGCTGACCCGGGACGACCTGGTGGCCCACAAGAAGGCCGCGTTCCAGGTCCTGGAGGAGACCCTCGACGCCGATCGCCTGGACGAGGACCAGCTGGCCGCGTGGATGGGAGCCCTGAACGACCTCCGCCTGGTCCTCGGCACGCGGCTGGGCGTCACCGACGAAGACGAGCCGGATGTGGACCCCGACGATCCCGATGCTCCCGTCCGGTCCCTGTACTCCTTCCTCGGGTGGCTGATGGAGCAAGCTGTCGACGCCGCGGCGTCCGGCCTCGGTCGGTAGGGCGAGGAGACCTGTGTCTCAGCTATCCGCCACCTTGGTTCACATGGAGGAGAACCAGGTCGTCCCTCCTCGCTCGTCCACTC
>DASWKD010000033.1:0-1564 GCA_036396815.1 Actinomycetota bacterium
CTCATCGTCACCCTGAAGCAGGGCGGAGGAGTTCAGGTCTTTGACCTGGCCACCGGGCAGCGACTCATGGATGAAACGAGCAGCACCACGGTAACCCACGGCATCGCACTCTCTACCGATTCACGATATGCCTTCGTGAGCAACGAAGGCGTGGGGGCGGCCCCGGGCAAGGTGGACATCTCTGACCTTCGCGCCCGGGTCAGGGTCGCGGAGGTCGCCGTGGGCCAGCAGGCCGGGGGGATCGCCTTCTGGAAGATGGAGGCTGCACCGCGAGCCCGCGACTGAAGTCGCGGCTCGGCACCTGGACCGCTGAAGCGGCCCTGGATCACCCCTGCCAGCTTCCCGAGAGTCGGAGGCCAGCACCACTCGGAGTCCAGCCGGTTTACCGGCAGATGCCGAGCCCCGGCTTCAGCCGGGGATCGCGGAAACCAGAGTCGCCCCGGCTTCAGCCGGGGATCGCGGAAACCGTGCAGGCCTCGATCCGAGTTCGCGGAATCGTCATGTCGGGAGGGCCCTCCTGCTCCACGTCATCCTCAACCCCGCCGGCGGCGCAGGCCGCGCCCTCGGGGTGTGGGCCCGCGCCGAGCCGTTGCTGGCGGGGCTCGGACGCGGCATGACGGTCCACCAGACCGGTGGCCGGGGATCGGCCACCCGGATCGCCCTTGATGTCGCAGGGGAGGGGCCCGGCAGCGTGCTCCTCGCCGTGGGTGGGGACGGTACCGTCCATGAGGTGGCCAACGGCCTGCTCCGTTCAGCTCGCGGGAGGGAGGCTCCGGCGTTGGCAATCCTGCCGGCCGGATCAGGCAACGACCTGGCCAGGCAGCTCGGCTTCTCGAAACATTCCGGACGCCTGGCAACGCGACTCCAGGCAGGCCGCACCACCCTGATCGACGCCGGCCTGCTGACTTGGCCCGGGGCCTCCGAGTGGTTCGTCAATGTGGCGTCGTTCGGGTTCACCGGTGCCGCCGCGCGGATCGCCGACCGGATGAGCAAGCGGTTCGGGGGGGTGAGCTACGTGGCCAGCGCGCTCCTGGCGCTGGCTCGGCACCGGGACTTCGATCTCCGCACGGTGGTGGATGGTGGCCCGCCCTGGTCCGGGCAGCTTTGCACCGGGATCCTGGCCAACGCCGCCTGGTTCGGTTCAGGGATGCACGTGGCGCCGGGAGCCCGTGTGGACGACGGGATGCTGGACCTGGTCACGGTCACCGGCGCGGGTCGGCTGAGGCTGGCCGGCCTGCTGGCGGGCGTGTTCGGCGGCTGGCACCTCAGCTCCCGCAGTGTGTCCCGCCGGCTGGTCCGCTCCGTGCGGGTGGAGTGGGCCGGCGATCTTCCCTGGGAGGCGGACGGTGAGGTCCTGGCGGTGGAGTCCCCGGTGCTGGCGGAGGTCCATCCCGCGGTGCTTCGGGTCGTGGCGGCTCCCCAAGCCGCTGGTTGACCCTCCCCGGGAGGCGGGGTATGTTGCCGCCCCGAAACAGGACGGATGGCCGAGTGGTTTAAGGCGCACGCCTGGAAAGCGTGTGTACGTCACAAGCGTACCGAGGGTTCGAATCCCTCCCTCTCCGCC
>DASWKD010000034.1:0-6634 GCA_036396815.1 Actinomycetota bacterium
TCGTGGTGTTCTCGGGCATAGCCATCGGGTTCATCGGGTTCGGCGTGTGGGCCCACCACATGTTCGCCACCGGCCTGGGAGCCATCGCCAACACCGCGTTCGGCATCTCCACGATGATCATCGCCGTGCCCACCGGCATCAAGATCTTCAACTGGCTGGGCACGATGTGGAAGGGCGCCCTGCGCCTGACCACCCCCATGCTGTTCTCGATCGGCTTCGTGATGATGTTCGTGATCGGCGGGCTGTCCGGGGTCACGCACGCCGTGGTGCCCGCCGACTACCAGCAGACGGACACCTACTACATCGTGGCCCACTTCCACTACGTGCTGTTCGGTGGAGCGATCTTCGGGCTGTTCAGCGGCATCTACTACTGGTGGCCCAAGTTCACCGGCCGGATGTTCAACGAGCGGCTGGGCAAGCTGCACTTCTGGCTGATGATCATCGGGTTCAACATGACGTTCGGGCCGATGCACATCCTGGGGCTCCAGGGCATGCCTCGCCGCCAGTACTTCTTCTCTCCCGGGCAGGGGTGGGACTTCTGGAACCTGGTCTCCTCCATCGGCGCGTTCATCATCGCCGTGTCGATCCTGGTGTTCATGGTCAACGCGGTCCGCAGCCTGGCCAAGGGGAAGGCGGCCGAGGCCGACCCCTGGGACGCTCGCACGCTTGAGTGGACGATCCCCAGCCCACCGCCGGCCCACAACTTCGACGAGGTCCCCACGGTGCACGCCCGGGATGAGCTGTGGCACCGCAAGTACGCCGAGGACACCGAGGGACGGCCGGCGCCGGTGGTGGCCGGGGCCCAGGACCATCACCAGGAGGAGCACGGAGGCGGGCACGGGATCCACCTGCCGCTGCCCTCGTTCTGGCCGCTGTTCGCCGCGCTGGGCATCCCCCTGATCGGGTACGGCCTGATGTACCACTGGTCGCTGATCGTGGCCGGGGTCGTGACCCTGCTCACCGGCCTGTACGGCTGGATGCTGGAGCCGCTGGAGTAGCCATGGCAGCCGAGCCGCACACCGCCGAGCACCTGCCCACCGCGACGGGCCTGGACAACCGCAAGCTGGCCATGTGGACGTTCCTGGGATCGGAGTGCCTGTTCTTCGGGGCGCTGATCTCCACCTTCCTGCTGTACCGGAAGAACGTACCCGAGGGCGAGATCATCCCCAGCGAGATCTACGACATCCCCTACACGTCGGTGTCCTCGTTCGTGCTCCTGATGTCGTCCCTGACCATGGTCCTGGCCCTGGCCGCGATCCAGCGCGGCGACCACCGCCAGCTCCGGATCTGGCTGGTGTGCACCGCAGCGCTGGGCATGGTGTTCATAAGCGGGCAGGTGTTCGAGTTCACCGAGTTCATCGAGCACGGCTTCACGATCCGGTCCAGCGTGGCCGGGAGCGCGTTCTTCCTCCTGACCGGCTTCCACGGCGCGCACGTCACGGTCGGGATCCTGATGCTCCTCACGCTGGCCATGCTGTCGTCAACCGGCCGGCTGACCCAGGAGCACACCCTGCGCGTGGAGATGATCGGGCTGTACTGGCACTTCGTGGACATCGTGTGGATCGTGATCTTCACCCTGGTGTACCTGATCCCATGACCGAGCGGACGGACGTCGACACGCACGAGCGAGCCCACCCGGGTCCTCGAGAGTACGTGAAGATCGCCGTGATCCTGGCCGTGATCACGGCCATCGAGGTGGCCATCTTCTACATCGAGTTCATCAAGGACTCGGCCGCGTTCGTTCCCACCTTGCTGCTGCTTTCGGCCATCAAGTTCGGGATGGTCGTGCTGTGGTTCATGCACCTGAGGTTCGACAGCCGGCTGTTCGGCCGGCTGTTCGTGGCCGGGCTGGCGCTGGCCCTGAGCCTGTTCATCGTGGTCCTGCTGACCTTCGGGGTGTTCTTCAAGTGACGGCCTGGCACCCCCACCTCGACGCGTGGCTCCTGGTCGGCGCTGTGGCCGGGGGGTACGCCCTGGCCATCCGGCGCCTGGGGCCCCGCCTGGCGCCCGCCGGCCCATCCGTCACCCGGGGGCAGGTCACGGCGTTCGGCCTGGGCGTGCTGGCCATGTGGGTGGCCGCCGACTGGCCTGTCCACGAGCTGGCCGAGGGCTCGATGTACAGCGTGCACATGGTCCAGCACTTCCTGCTGACGCTGGTGGCGCCGCCGCTCCTGATCATGGGCACGCCGGCGTGGCTGGCCCGGTGGCTCCTCCGTCCGGCCTGGCTGCTGCGATGGGTCCGGCGGTTCGCCCGCCCCCTGGTGGCCCTGCTCCTGTTCAACCTGGTGATCGCGGTGACCCACTGGCCGGTGCTGGTCGAGGCCTCGGTCCGCTCCGAGTGGGCGCACCTGGGGATCCACGTGGTGGTGGTGGTCACGGCGCTGATGATGTGGATGCCGGTGCTCTCCCCGGTGATGGAGATCCCGCGCCTCCCCTACCCCGGGCAGATGATGTACCTGTTCGGACAGTCGATCCTGCCCACCATCCCGGCCTCGTTCCTGACTTTCGGCGACACGCCCCTGTACCCGGTGTACGCGGCGTTCGCCCGGCCGTTCGGGATGAGCGCGCTGACCGACCAGCTGATCGCCGGGCTGTTCATGAAGATCGCGGGCGGCCTCCTCCTGTGGACGGTCATCGCGGTGATCTTCTTCCGGTGGCACGAGCAGGAGACGCGCGAGGGCACGGACGCCCTGGCCTGGCGGGACGTGGACCGAGAGCTGGACCGGATGAAGGTGACCAGGTGAAGGACGACCCGCGCAACCGCCTCCTGGTGCCGATCATGGTGCCCCTCCTGTCCTTCGTCATCATCGCCGTCCTGGTCGGCGCATTCTCCCGCGTCCTGCTGGCGGTGGACCCGGAGATGGCCACGCCCATCTCGCTGGCCATGGCCCTGAACCTCCTGACCGGAGCCGCGCTGATCGCGTCCATCCCCACGCTCCGGGGCAAGAAGCTCATCGGGCTGATCGTGGTGGCCGGGCTGGTGGTGGTGGGCAGCGGGGTGACCGCGATGGCCGTGAGCGGCGAGCTGCGGGAGCTCCGTGAGGCCCTGGCCGGCGGTCAGGAGAAGCCGGCCGGCGAGCCCCAGGGCCCGGGCGGGGAGCAGCCCGGCGGCCAGGAGCCGGGCCAGCCGCCGCCCCCGGTCACCGACCCGACCACGGCTATCGTGGCCGCCAACATCGCGTTCGACCTCGACGAGCTCCGGTTCACGGCCGGCGAGGCGTCGACCCTGACCTTCACCAACCAGGACAGCGTCCCGCACAACGTGGCCATCTACACGGAGCTCCCCGGGGGCGACCCGCTGTTCACCGGGGAGCTCGTCACCGGCCCCGACGCGGAGAGCGCGTACCAGGTCCCCGCCCTGGACCCGGGGTCCTACGCCTTCCAGTGCGACGTGCACCCCGCCATGAACGGCACCGTCACCGTCGGCTAGCCGAACCCCGGCATCTTTTCCACGGATCCGCCATATGTGGCGCGAGGCTGGAAAACCTCGGTCGTCAGACGCCGGCGTAGGAGTGGAGGCCGGACACCACCAGGTTCACAACGACGAGATTGAACACCAGGGCCACGAACCCGACCAGGGCGATGACCGCCGCCCGGCGCCCGCGCCAGCCCACGGTCGCCCTGGCGTGCAGGTACGAGGCGAACACCACCCAGGTCACGAACGACCACACCTCCTTGGGGTCCCACCCCCAGTACCGGCCCCAGGCCTGCTCGGCCCAGATCGCGCCGGCGATCACGGCGAACGTCCACACCGGGAATCCGAACGCGATGGTCCGGTACGCCAGGCGGTCCAGCACACCAGGCGCTGGCAGGCGGCCGGGCGCCACCTCCTCGGAGGCCACCGGCTCGTCGGCGCCCTCGGCGTGATCCGCGGGAAGGCCGGCCCCCACCGTGGCCATGGCCGGCGTCTCCGTCAGCCGTCGGGCCCGGCGATCCTGGACCAGGTACAGGACGGTGAACACCGTCCCCAGGATGAACAGCGAGGACCCGGTCATCGCGGCCAGGACGTGGATCCGGATCCAGTACGAGTTCAGCGCCGGGACCAGCGGGCCCGGCGGCACGTACAGCATGGTGGCCGCGGCCATGGACAGCACCACCAGCCCCAGCACGAAGCCCCCCGCCGTCCGGACGCCCGAGCGTCGCTCCAGGACCAGGTAGCCCGCCACCACCAGGAAGCCCACGGCCGTGGCGTACTCGTACATGTTCCCCCACGGCACCCGCCCGGCGGCCAGGCCTCGCATCACGATCGACGACAGGTGGACCGCCGCGCCAGCCGTGGCCAGCCTGGTGGCGGCGCGGGCCGAGCCCTCGCGGCGGAAGGCCAGGTGGTGGAAGGCGGCCAGCATGGCGGCGAGGTACAGGACCAGGGTGAGACCGAAGGCGAAGTTGGAGGCGCGCGTCATGAGGGCCCGGGCAGGGTACCAACTCCGGCCAGGTCACGGGCCAGGCGAGCGAACTCTTCCTCGAACGCGGCACGCCGCTGGAGGGCCAGCCCCCCGACCTGGATCCGTGCCCCGGCGGGATCGGGGAGGGCCCGCAGCCACACCTTGCGCCGCGACCCGTACAGCGCCGGCAGCAGCCCCGCAAGCAGCAGCAGAGCCCCGGCCAGGACCAGCCCCTTCCCCGGATCCCGCGCCACGCGCAGCTGCGTGTACTCCCGCAGGCCGGTGAACGTGACCTCCACCCCGCCGGGGAGGGTCGCGGTCTGGCCGGCCCCGATCCCACCCTCCTCGAACCGCTTCAGGCCCGTGCGATCCAAGTCGAAGACGTTCTGGGCCCGGGTCAGCTTCAGGTCCCCCCGGTACGCGGTGAACGCCAGGAACGGATCCCGGGCCTCGAGCATGGGACCGCCGGCCAGGGCGGCCACCGGGTCGGGGAACAGGCGGAGCTCCAGCCCGACCTGCGGGCGGAGCGAGGGAAGCTTGATCACTCCCCGCCACGGGCGGCGCCGGTCCTGGTCCTCCCCGGCCAGGAACACCACCGGCCCGTCCCACACCGTGCGGCCCTGGGCCCGGACCCGGACCTCGGGCGCCCAGCCGTAGCCCTGCTGGAACAGCTTCACCCCCTGGTGCTCCAGCGGATGGTTGACCCGGATGGCCTCCCGCCGGACCACCCGGCCCTCCTCCAGGACGTCCACCGAGGTCACGAACTCCCGGGGCAGACCGCTCTCCCGGTACGAGACCTCGAACGCCCGGATCCGGACCTGGAAGCCCCGGTGCATGTCCTCGGTGAAGAACCGGCCGCGGGACGGCGGTTGGTCGTAGCTGGCCGGAGCCTCAGTGAACGTCTCGCCCTCGATCAGGGTGGCTTGGCCGGTGAACCCGAAGCCCTTCCCCAGCAGGACCCCGACCACCACCAGGAACACCGAGCCGTGGAACAGCAGGCTCCCCACCTCGCGCGACGCACCCTTCTCCGCGGCCACCGCGGCCTCGCCGTTCGGACGGCCCAGCCGGTACCGGCGACGGCGCAGCACCCGGCGGGCCCGGTCCACGGCCTGCTCGGGGGAGCCGGTCACCGTCCCCTCCGCGAAGTGGCGGAGGGTCTCCAGCTCCCGGGCCGGCTGGGGTGGACGGCGCAGGGCCCGGACCAGGGCCCGGGTCCGCGGCCCCAGGCACGAGGCCAGCGACACCAGCAGCAGGACGTAGGCCAGGGTGAACCACCACGAGCCGTACACGTCGAACAGCCCGGTGGCCTGGTACACCTGGGCCAGCACCGGCTGGTCCCGGTACAGCGAGGCCACCGCGCCGGGCGAGTTGACCACCTGCGGGACCAGCGACCCGGCGATCGAGGCCACCGCCACCACCAAGAGCAGCACCAGGGCGGTGCGCATCGAGCGCAGGGCCCGCCACACGGCGGCGAAGGATGCCATCGGGTCGGCCATCGCCCGGCCGAGTCTACCGGCGGGTGGCTAGATGGGCGGCTCGAACCCCTGCACCAGCCGCAGGAGGCCCAGCCGGGACAGGAACGGCAGCCACAGGTTGGTGACCAGCAGGAGCCCGATGAGCACCAGAAGCCCTCCGCCCACCCCGGCGAACCACCGGTAGTTGCGCTTCACGAACCCCAGGGCGCCCATCATCCGCTGGAGACCCAGGCCCACCAGCACGAAGGGCAGCCCCAGGCCAAGCGAGTACGCGAACATCAGCACCGCCCCCCACGCCCCGCCACCCTGGGCGCCGGCCAGGCCGATGATCCCGGCCAGGACCGGCCCCACGCACGGCGTCCAGCCCGTGGCGAAGGCCATGCCCAGCGGCAGGGCCCCCATCGTCCCCGGCCGGACCCGGGTCAGGAACGGCCGCCGGTCCGCGTACAGGCCCGGGCCCCCGCGGCGGAACGCGTAGGCCAGCATGAACGCCCCGATGGCCACGACCACCACCCCCGCCACCCGCTGCCCCACCGTGGATCGCAGGACGGGCACGAACACCCGGCTGAACGCCCCCAGCGCCGTGAACACCACGGCCAGGCCCAGCACGAACAGCAGGAGCGGCAGGACCCGGGGCCGCTCCTCGGCCTCGGTCCCATGCCCCCCGGAGACGAACGAGAGGTACCCCGGGACCAGGGGAAGCACGCAGGGGGAGGCGAACGACACCACACCCGCGGCGAAGGCCAGCACGGGGGCCCACCATGCCTGGAGGGC
>DASWKD010000035.1:0-4364 GCA_036396815.1 Actinomycetota bacterium
ATCGGAGATCACCGGGCCCCACTCGGTGGCCTCCTGGTGGGCCAGGTGCCACGGCAGGCCGACGATGTCCACCAGGAACCGCTCGGCCAGTCGGTGCCGCCGGACCAGGGCCCGGGCCGCGGCCTCGCCGTCCGCCGTGAACGCCACCCGGCGGTCCGGGCCGGTGGTGACCAGCCCTCGCTCGGTCAGCCGCTTCACCGCCTCCGACACCGAGGCGGCCGATACCCCGGCCCACTCGGCCAGGCGGGCCTGGACCGTGGGGATGCCCTCCTCGGCCATCTCGTACAGGGCCTCGAGGTACTCGTGCTGCCCGCCCGGCTTCACGCCGAGAGTCTACAATCGGGCCGGTGGCCACCCCGAAGCGCATCTTCCTGCTGGACGGTCACAGCCTCGCGTACCGCGCGTTCTTCGCCCTGCCGACCTCGCTGGCCACGACCACCGGCCAGGTCACCAACGCCGCATACGGGTTCACCTCGATGCTCATCAAGCTCCTGGCGGAGGAGCACCCCGATCACCTGGCCGTGGCCTTCGACAAGGGGCGGCCCACCGTCCGCCTGGAGGTGTACGCCGAGTACAAGGCCGGACGCGCGGAGACGCCCGACGAGTTCCGGCAGCAGCTGCCGCTGATCCGCGAGGTCGTGGAGACCCTGCGCGTGCCGGTGGTGGAGGTCGAGGGGCACGAGGCCGACGACGCCATCGGCACCCTGGCTCTCCGGGCCGTGGCCCAGGGCATGGAGGCCGTGATCGTCACCGCCGACCGCGACTTCTTCCAGCTGGTCCGGCCGGGCATCCGGGTGATGTTCAACCGCAAGGGGATCTCCGACATCGTGTGGTACGACGAGCGCGCGGTGGAGGAGCGGTTCGGCCTGCCCCCGGAGCGGTACCTCGACTATGTGGCCCTGAAGGGCGACCCGTCGGACAACATCCCCGGCGTCCCGGGGGTGGGGGAGAAGACGGCCTCCAAGCTGATCCAGGAATACGGGACGGTGGAGGAGGTCCTGGCCCACGCCGGGGACCTGACCCCCAAGCTGTCGGCCGCGGTGGCCGAGGCGGGCGACACCCTGACCCGGAACAAGGACCTGGCCCGCCTCCAGACGGACCTGGAGCTGGACGTGGCCCCCGACGACTGCGTGATGCAGGCCTGGGACCCGGCCCAGGTCCGGTCGCTGTTCATCTCCCTGGAGTTCCGGTCGCTCCTGGAGCGCCTGGAGGAGGTGGGCGCCCCCAAGCCGGTGGTCGAGGCCCCGGACCTCGAGGTCCGCCGGGGCACGGCCCGCGATGCCTCCTCGGCCCTGGGTTCCGATGCCCCCCGGGCGGTGTCCCTCGATGACGGCGACCTCGGGGTGTCGCCCGGCGGGGGGCAGGCCGTCGCCCTCCCGGTCGGGGAGACGGTGACGGCCTGGCTGGCGGACCCCGGAGTCTCGAAATGGGTCCACGATCTCAAGGAGCTGCGCACGGCGGCCGCCGGGCGAGGCCTGGAGGTGGCCGGGGTGACCTTCGACACCCTGCTCGCGGCCTACCTCCTGGATCCCGCGGAGCCCGAGTACCCGCTGGGGGCCCTGTGCGAGCGGTACCTGGGCGTCGACCTGCTGACCGAGGAGGAGCCGGGCGCCGAGGCCGAGCAGGCCCAGCTGGCCCTGGCAGAGCCCGAGACCTGGCGTACCACCGCCCGGCGGGCCGCGGCGGTCGGCCTCCTGGCTCCCGTCCTCCGGGAGCGCGTGGAGCGCGAGGGCGTGACGTCGCTCCTGAACGACGTCGAGCTCCCCCTGGCCGTGGTCCTGTCCCGGATGCAGACCGCGGGGATCGCCCTGGACGTGCCGTACCTCGAGCAGATGTCCGAGGAGGTGGGGGACCGGCTCCGGGACCTGGAGCAGCAGGTCTACACCCACGCCGGAGAGGAGTTCAACATCGGTTCGCCCCAGCAGCTGGGCGTGATCCTGTACGAGCGCCTTCAGCTCCCCGTGCTCAAGCGGACCACGAAGGGCCGCGCCCCGTCCACCGACGCCGACGTCCTGGAGAAGCTCCGCGACAAGCATCCGATCATCGACGCGCTGATGTCCTACCGGGAGCTCAGCAAGCTGAAGTCCACGTACCTCGACGCCCTGCCGCCGCTGGCGGACCCCGACACCGGACGGGTGCACACCACGTTCAACCAGGTGGCCGCGGCTACCGGGCGGCTGTCGTCGCAGAACCCGAACCTCCAGAACATCCCGGTCCGCGGCGAGCTGGGCCGCCAGATCCGCAAGGCCTTCGTGCCGGGGTCGCCGGACCAGGTCCTCCTGGTGGCCGACTACTCGCAGATCGAGCTCCGCGTCCTGGCCCACCTGTCGGGCGACGAGGCCCTGGCCGAGGCCTTCGCCGCCGACACCGACATCCACGCCGCCACCGCGGCCAAGGTGTACCGCCTGCCGGCAGACCAGGTGGACCCGGAGATGCGCCGGTTCGCCAAGGTGGTGAACTACGGCCTGGCCTACGGGATGAACGCGTACGGGCTGGCCTCGCGGCTGGGCATCCCCCCCGACGAGGCCCAGACCTTCATCGACGCCTACTTCGAGGGGTTCCCCCGGGTCCAGGAGTTCCTGGAGCGCCAGGTGGCTCTGGCCGCAGCCGAGGGCTACACGTCCACGATCCTGGGCCGGCGCCGGTACCTGCCCGAGCTCCAGTCGCCCAACCCCCGGATCCGGGACCTGGGCCGCCGGATGGCTCTGAACGCGCCCATCCAGGGCTCGGCCGCCGACATCATCAAGCTGGCCATGATCCGGGTGGACGCCACCCTGGAGGACCTCCCGGCCACCATGCTCCTCACCGTCCACGACGAGCTGGTGTTCGAAGCGGAGGAGGCCCGGGTCGAGGAGGTGGCCGGCCTGGTTCAGGAGGAGATGGCCGCGGCCTTCGACCTGTCCGTGCCCCTCCGGGCCGACGTGGGGTGGGGCCGTACCTGGGCCGACGCCGTCCCCCCCGGCCACTAGCCCCCATTGACGGCCTCTGGCCCACTCCCCTAAGATTGGCGGGCTCGCGGGCATCTTCTGCGTGCGACCTCCCGGCTCCGCTGCGGTGGGTGGCCGCTGGGTGCGAACCGCGGGCCGGAAGGAGCTGATCGGCGATAGAGGACGAAGCGAACACCCCTGCGGCCCTCGAGGACGACCTGACCCCCGAGGAGCTGATCGAGGCCATGGAGGCCTCGCTGAAGGAGATCAACGATGGGGACCTGGTGTCGGGCAAGGTCGTGCGCATCGACCGCGACGAGGTCCTCCTGGACATCGGCTACAAGTCGGAAGGCGTGATCCCCGCCAAGGAGCTCTCCATCCGCCACGACGTGGATCCCGGCGAGGTGGTCAAGATCGGCGACGATCTGGAGGCTCTGGTCCTGACCAAGGAGGACAAGGAGGGCCGCCTGATCCTGTCCAAGAAGCGGGCCCAGTACGAGCGGGCCTGGGGACGGATCGAGGACACCATGAAGTCCGGGGAGACCATCACCGGCCCGGTCATCGAGGTGGTCAAGGGCGGGCTGATCCTGGACATCGGCCTCCGCGGGTTCCTGCCCGCGTCCCTGGTGGACCTTCGCCGGGTCCGCGACCTGCATCCGTTCGTGGGCCAGGAGCTGGAGTGCAAGATCATCGAGCTGGACCGGAACCGCAACAACGTGGTCCTGTCCCGGCGGGCCTTCCTGGAGGAGTCCCAGAGCGAGGGCCGGAAGAAGGTCCTCGAGTCCCTGAAGAAGGGCGACAAGCAGAAGGGCACCGTGTCCTCCATCGTCAACTTCGGCGCGTTCGTGGACCTGGGCGGCGTGGACGGGCTGGTCCACGTGTCCGAGCTGTCGTGGCGCCACGTGGAGCACCCCAGCGAGGTCGTGTCCGTGGGCGACGAGGTTGAGGTCGAGGTCCTGGACGTGGACCTGGAGCGGGAGCGCGTGTCGCTGTCCCTGCGGGCCACCCAGGAGGACCCGTGGAAGGAGTTCGAGCGCGACCACAAGGTCGGCCAGGTGATCGAGGGGGAGGTCACCAAGCTGGTTCCGTTCGGGGCGTTCGTCCGCGTGGCCGAGGGCATCGAGGGCCTGGTCCACATCAGCGAGCTGGCCGAGTCCCACGTGGAGGCGGCCGAGGAGATCGTCAACGCCGGGGACAAGGTCCGGGTTCGCATCGTGGAGATCGACGTGTCCCGCCGGCGGATCTCGCTGTCCATGCGCCGCCTGGACGAGGGCGTGATCACCATCGAGCCGGAGATCCAGGCCGAGGAGCCCGTAGCCGAGGAGCCCCCCGAGCCGGAGGCCCCGCAGGCGGAGCCCGAGCCCGAAGCCGCTGAGCCCGAGGCACCGCTCGCCCCGGTGGAGGAGCCGGCAGCGGCGGCCGAGCCGGAGATCGCCC
>DASWKD010000036.1:0-7659 GCA_036396815.1 Actinomycetota bacterium
GTTGGGAGCTGGGCGGCGGCTCGATCCGGATCCATCGCCAGGACGTGCAGCGGGCGGTGTTCGACGCCCTCGGCTTGACCAAGGCCGAGGCCGAGGCCAAGTTCGGGTTCCTCCTGGAGGCCTTCCGGTACGGGGTGCCGCCGCACGGGGGGATCGCATTCGGCATCGACCGGATGGCCATGCTCCTGGCCGGAGAGAGCAATATCCGTGAGGTGATCGCGTTCCCCAAGACCCAGTCCGGCGCCGACCTGCTGACCGGCGCCCCCGCCGAGGTCGCCGACGACCAGCTGCGGGACCTCGGGTTGAAACTGCGAGGGTCGAAGGGGTAGCCAAAGCGGCTACCAACAGGCGGATCAGGATCCGGTCTTCAGGATCAATCGTTCGGTGGGTGGCGTCGTGCGCGAACGAACACCCTGATGACAAGCGCCGCCTTGGCGATGAATAGGAACGTCGCTGCCATCACGACCGCGTACACAGCCCCCATCCCGTAGCCATCGCAGGGGAACGGACATGCGTCGTCTGTGGCCCTTTGGATAGCCATCCAGGCGACGAAGAGGAGCGTGGGGATCCAGACGCTCCACACGAGCAGGCGGGGGAGCGACCACGGCGATCGTCGTCGTCTCGCGAACCCAGGCTACGCGGGAGAGGGCCTGGGGTTCATGTCAGACCCCCCTGGTAGAATCACGCCCATGTCATTCGAACGTGTATCCAGCAAGATCGACGGCGCCATGGCTGCGGCCACGGCTGCCACGGTGGAGATGCTGGACGCGGTGGCCGAGATGGACGAGGGCCGGTGGTACGAGTGGGACGGCCACACCTCGACCAGTGGATGGCTGATGACGCGCTACTACGTCGCCGAGGGGACGGCGCGGGAGTGGGTGCGCCTCGCCCGAGCCCTGCGTGAGCTTCCGCTGACCCGGGAGGCCTACGCCTCCGGCCGGCTGTCCTACGACCAGCTGCGTCACCTCACGCGCTTCGCCCGGCCGGCCACCGAGGGGGCATGGCTGCCTCGAGCGTGCCGGATGGAGCCGAACCGGCTGTGGGTCGAGGCTCGTCGGCAGGAACGGCTGCGCAGAGCGGAGGTCGAGGAGGACCATCGGGCGCGTCACTTGTGGATGGGGTGGGACGAGGAGCGGCGGTTCCTGAGGATCCACGGCGAGCTTCCGGGCGCGCAGGGGGAGGCGTTCCAAGCCGCGGTGCAGCATCGGGCCAAGGAGATCCGGCTCGAGGCGGGGCCGGTCTACGACCCGAAGGGCGCCCGCCAGGCCGACGCGGTGCTGGAGCTGGTCAGTGGTGCCGGGCAGAAGGGTGCTCCGGCGACCCTGGTGGTCCATGCCGACGCGGCGGTCGTCACCGGAGCATCGCCTGACGGGACGCTCCGGATGGCCGAGACGGCTTCCGGCATCCAGCTCTGCGAGGAGACGGTGCGCCGTCTGTCGTGCGACGCCAGGATCGAATGGCACGTGCGACGGGAAGGCCGGCTCCTGGGCATCGGCGCGGAAGGCCGGAAGGTGCCGGGGTGGATGATGCGGGCCGTCGAGCACCGGGACCGGAGCTGCAGGTTTCCCGGGTGTGGCAGGACGATGTACCTGCACGCCCACCACGTGGTGCATTGGGCCCGCGGTGGGAGGACGGAGCTCTCGAACCTGGTCCTGCTCTGCACGGCCCACCATCGGGCCCTCCACGAGGGCGGTTGGGGCACCAGTGGACGCCCCGACGGGAGGTTGCGATTCCACGATCCAACGGGACGGGCGGTGGTGGGACCGGGGGCCGCTCGGGCTTCACCGTCGACGCGGGCGGCCTGACGCCGCCTCGTTGGGCCCCCGGCTTGTTCGTGTCGGTGGGCGGGGGTCGCACTATCCTGGTTGCGTGACCACGCCGCTCGCCGCGCGGATGCGCCCCAGGTCCTTCGAGGAGTTCGTGGGACAGCAGCATCTCCTGGGCCCGGGGAAGCCGCTGTCCACGCTGGCCGAGGCCGGCACGCTGCCGTCGATCGTGCTGTGGGGGCCCGCCGGCACCGGCAAGACCACGCTGGCCCACCTCCTCGCCAAGCAGGCCGGTGTGGAGATGGTCCAGCTCTCGGCGGTCAGCTCCGGCGTGGCCGACGCCCGCAAGGTGATCGAGAAGGCCAGGGGCTCGATGCTGACCACGGTCCTGTTCGTGGACGAGGTTCACCGGTGGAGCAAGTCCCAGCAGGACGTGCTCCTCCCGGCGGTGGAGGAGGGCACGGTGACCCTGATCGGGGCGACCACCGAGAACCCCTTCTTCTCCCTGGTCTCGCCGCTCCTGTCCCGGTGCCTGCTCCTCCGGCTGGAGCCCCTCGAGCCCAAGGACATCCGCGGCCTCCTGGAGCGCGCCCTCACCGACGAGCGCGGTCTGTACGCGACGGGCATCGAGGCCGACGACGACGCCCTGGACTTCCTGGCCGACGCCGCCGGTGGCGACGCCCGCCTGGCGCTGTCGGGCCTGGAGGCCGCTGCCCTCACCGCGGAGGCGCGAAGCGAGGATCGCGTAACGCGGGCCCTGGTGGAAGAGGCCGTTCAGCGCAAAGCCATCGTGTACGACGAGGACGCCCATTACGACGTGGTCTCCGCGTTCATCAAGTCGATGCGCGGGTCCGACCCCGACGCCGCGCTGTTCTGGCTGGCCCGGATGCTGGAGGCCGGCGAGGATCCCCGGTTCATCTCCCGGCGGATGGTCATCCTGGCCTCCGAGGACATCGGCCCTGCTGATCCCCGGGCCCTGCTGATGGCCACCGCGGCGGCCCACGCCGTGGAGTACGTGGGCCTGCCCGAGGCCCAGCTGAACCTGGCTCAGGTGGTGGTGTACCTGGCCCGGGCGCCCAAGAGCAACGAGGTGATCCGGTCGCTCGGCGCGGCCCGGGAGGAGGCCTCGGGCAACCATCCGGTCCCCACCCACCTCCGCGACGCCCACTACAAGGGGGCCAGGAAGATCGGCCACGGCGTGGGCTACGTGTACCCGCACGCCGATCCCGGGGGCGCGGAGGGCCAGCGGTACCTGCCGGACGGCGTCAAGGGCGGCTACGTGGACCCGGAGCCCGATTCGGGTAGGGTGAACCGGTTCCCGGACGAGGAGGAGCGCGCGTGACCGGAGGCGAGTGGGCCCTGCTGATCCTGGCCATCTTCTGGGCCGTGCTGGTCCTGTTCATGTCTCTCGTCCTGGTGAACCTGTTCCGGGTCCTGGAGAGCACCAAGACCATGATCGACGGGATCCGCGAGGAGACCGTGCCGCTCCTGTCCGAGGTCACCACGTCGGTGACCAAGGTGAACCGGGAGCTGGACCGGGTGGATGGTCTGATGGCCTCGGCCGGTGGCATCACCAAGAGCGTGGAGCGCATCACGGCCGTGGTCGAGCAGGTCGTCTCCAACCCGCTGGTCAAGGCGGCGGCTTTCGCCGCCGGTGCGTCCAAGGCCGTCAAGCGCCTCCGGGGGCGGAAGTGAGGCGGATGTTCTGGACGGCCCTCGGCCTGGGAGCCGGGGTCGCAGGGGCCATCATGATGTCCCGGTGGGTCCGCCGCCAGAAGCAGCGGTACTCGCCGGCCAACCTGAGCGCCCAGTTGTCCGAAGGAGCCCGGGATCTCGGATCGCTGTTCCAAGAGGCCCTCGACGAGGGCCGCCAGGCCATGGCCGAGCGCGAGGCCGAGATTCGGGCCTCTCTGCCCGACTAGCCGCGCATGGGCGCGGCCATCTCGGTCCAGGACCTCCGCAAGCGCTACGCAGACGTCGAGGCCGTCCGCGGGATCAGCTTCGAGGTCCCCGACGGCAGCGTGTTCGCCCTCCTGGGTCCGAACGGGGCGGGGAAGACCACCACCGTGGAGATCTGCGAGGGCTTCCGGTCCCGCACCTCGGGCCGGGTCCAGGTCCTGGGCCATGACCCGGTCACCGGTCCCCGGGCCCTGAAGGCGCGGATCGGCATCGTCCTCCAGTCCACCGGCGTGGACCTGTACCTCACGGTCGCCGAGACCATCGAACTCTACCGGCGTTATTACCCGAACCCCCGTCCCGTGGACGAGATCGTGGACGTGGTGGGGCTCCGGGAGAAGCGCGACACCCGGGTCGGGAAGCTGTCCGGCGGCCAGCAGCGGCGCCTGGACGTGGCCGTGGCCCTGGCCGGCGACCCGGAGCTCCTGTTCCTGGACGAGCCCACCACCGGCTTCGACCCCGCCGCCCGACGGGGAGCGTGGGACATGGTCCGCAACCTGAAGGGCCTGGGGAAGACGATCCTGCTGACCACGCACTACATGGACGAGGCCCAGGCCCTGGCCGACGAGGTGGCCGTGATCGCCCGGGGGGAGATCGTTGCCCACGGGACCCCGGCCACGCTCGGCGGGCGGGACACCGCACGGACCACGATCTCCTTCCGAGCCCGGGGGAAGCTGCCGGCACCGCTGGACGGGAAGGCCACGCGCGCCGGCGAACGGGTGACCATCGCCTCGGAGGATCCGACCGGGGACCTGCACGCGCTGACCTCCTGGGCCATGGAGACCGGCGCGAAGCTCGACGCTCTGGAGGTGTCCCGGCCCACCCTGGAAGACGTGTACCTGGAGATCACCGGCGGGGAAGCGGGGGAGGAGCGATGAGCGACCTGGCCCTGGCCATGCGCCAGGTTCGCTACACGAACAAGGCCTTCTGGCGGAACCCGGCCTCGGCGTTCTTCACCTTCGCCTTCCCCCTGATGTTCCTGGTGATCTTCACCGCCCTGTTCGGGAACTCGGAGATCTGCTCGCTGGGCCCGGGGGCCTGCCCTCCCGGAGAGATGATCTCCACCTCCACGTTCTACGTGGCGGCCATCGCCACGTTCTCCATCATCACCGCCACGTACACGAACCTGGCCATCAGCGTGTCGTTCTCGCGCGACGCCGGCGTGCTGAAGCGGACCCGGGGCACGCCGCTCCCGTCGTGGGCGTTCATGTTCGGGCGGATCTGGCACGCCATCATGGTGGCCCTCCTGCTGGTGGCCATCGTGGCCGCGTTCGGGGCCCTGTTCTACGACGCTGAGATCCCCACCCGGACCCTGCCCGCGTTCCTGGTCACCATCGTGGCCGGCGCGGCCTGCTTCTCGGCCCTCGGCCTGGCCCTCACGGCGGTGATCCCCAACGCCGAGGCGGCCCCGGCGGTGGTCAACGCCTCGATCCTCCCCCTGCTGTTCCTGTCGGGCATCTTCATCCCCATCCAGGACCCCAACGCCTGGTACGTGACCGTGGCCAGGCTGTTCCCCGTGTACCACTTCGCCGAGGCCATGAACGCGGCGTACTTCGTCCCGGCCGGGAGCGGCTTCGAGGCCGGAAACCTCCTCGTCCTGGGCGCGTGGGGCCTGGCCGGCGCCGTCCTGGCCACGCTGTTCTTCTCCTGGGAGCCCCGCCGCTAGACTGGCGCCCGTGGAAGGCAGCCGGATCCGCCGGACGTTCCTCGACTTCTTCGAGGGCCAGGGGCACACCGTGGTGCCCTCGTCCTCGCTGATCCCCAACGACCCGAGCCTCCTGCTGACCACCGCCGGCATGGTCCAGTTCAAGCCGTACTTCCTCGGCCAGCAGGAGCCCCCGTACCCCCGGGCCACCTCGGCCCAGAAGTCGTTCCGGACCACCGACATCGACCTGGTGGGACACACCGACCGGCACATGACGTTCTTCGAGATGCTCGGGAACTTCTCGTTCGGGGACTACTTCAAGGAAGGAGCGATCGCCGCGGCCTGGGAGCTGGTCACCGGGGGATACGGCATCGACCCGGGGCGGCTGTGGGCGACCGTCTACGTGGAGGACGACGAGGCCGCCGACGTGTGGGCCACGCACCTGCCCACCGAGCGCATCGTCCGCCGCGACCGGCCCATCGACTCGGTCCCCGTGGCCGAGCGCGGTAAGTTCGACAACTTCTGGTCGATGGGTGTGGCCGGGCCGTGCGGGCCGTGCTCGGAGATCTTCGTGGACCGCGGACCGGCGTACGGGCAGGAGGGCGGCCCTGCCGTGGACGAGGAGCGGTACCTCGAGATCTGGAACCTGGTGTTCATGCAGTTCGAGCGGGACGACGACTTCAACATCGTCGGGGAGCTGGCCCGGAAGGGCGTGGACACGGGTTCGGGGCTGGAGCGGGTGGCCCTGGTCCTGCAGGATGCCGGCTCGGCGTTCGAGACCGACCTCCTGCGTCCCCTCCTGGAGGAAGCCGAGCGGCTGACCGGCCGGCGGTACGGTGACGATGAGCGGACCGACGTGTCCCTGCGCATCCTGGCCGAGCATGGCCGGGCCACCACCTTCCTGATGGCCGACGGCGTGACACCCTCGAACGAGGGCCGCGGGTACGTCCTGCGCCGGATGTTGCGGCGCCTGGTCTCCCACGCCCGGCGGCTGGGCGTCGAGGGCCAGGTCACCGTGCCCCTGGCCGAGTTGACCATCGAGCGCTTCGGCGACACCTACCCTGAGCTCCGCGAGCAGAAGGCCTTCCTCCTGGGCCTGGCCGCAGGAGAAGAGGAGCACTTCACCCGGACCCTGCGGGCCGGCATGGAGCGGTTCGAGCAGGAGGTGGAGCGGGCCAAGACCTCGGGTACCACCGTGTTCCCCGGCGAGGCTGCCTTCCTGTCCCACGACACGTTCGGATTCCCGATCGAGCTCACCGAGGAGCTGGCCGGGGAGGAGGGCCTGGAGGTGGACATCGCGACGTTCGAGCGGCTGATGGAGGAGCAGCGGACCCGGGCCAAGGAGGCGGCCAAGGGAGCCCGGGACGAGCGGGCCCTGGTCGAGGTGGGCAAGGCCGCCGGGCCCACGGACTTCCTGGGCTACGAGCGGCTGGACGCCGAGGCCACCGTGGCCGGCCTGGTGACGGGCGGCGCCGCCGCGGAGACCGCCTCCGAGGGCGAAGCGGTGGAGGTCGTTCTGGACCGCACGCCCTACTACGCGGAGGGCGGCGGCCAGGTGGGCGACGCCGGGGTGATCCGCACCGAGTCCGGGGAGCTGGCCGTCGAGGACACGGTACCGGGGCCGGGCGGGACGATCGTGCACCGGGCCCGGGTCCACAAGGGCGAGGTCCGCGCCGGCCAGCAGGCCGAGGCCCTTGTGGATGTGGACCGGCGCGCTGCCACGGCCCGGGCCCACACCGGGACGCATGTGGTGCACTGGACCCTCCGCTCGCTCCTGGGCGAGCACGCCCGGCAGGCCGGTTCCCTGGTGGCGCCGGGGCGCCTGCACTTCGACTTCAGCCACTTCGAGGCCGTGTCCCGCGACCAGCTGGCCGAGGCCCAGGCCACCGCCAACGACCGCCTGATCGAGGACGAGGCCGTGCGCGCGTACGAGACGACGATGGAGTTCGCCCGGAGCCAGGGGGCCATCGCCCTGTTCGGCGAGAAGTACGGGGACGTGGTTCGGGTCGTGGAGATCGGCGACTACTCGGTGGAGCTGTGCGGGGGGACCCACACCGCGCGGACCGGCCAGGTGGCCCCGGTGATCCTGACCTCGGAGGGAAGCATCGGCTCGGGCCTCCGGCGGATCGAGGCCCTGGTCGGGCCCGACGCCCTGCGGTGGGTGGACGCCGAGCGCCTGCTGTTGGAGGAGGTGGCCGAGGCCCTGGGCAGCGGCGACCCCCGCCAGGCGCCCGACCGGGCCCGGCGGGCCGTGGCCCGCATCAAGGAGCTGGAGGGGGAGCTGCGGGCCCT
>DASWKD010000037.1:0-9382 GCA_036396815.1 Actinomycetota bacterium
TCGCGCCCCTCGGCCGGCGTGATCACCTCGGCTCCGTGCTCCTCCATCAACCGCCCCACCGCCGCGTACAGGATGTTGGGCCCGTCGGGGTGCCCCGTGGCCAGCACGATGCGCGCCCCGGCCCGGGCCGCCTCGGCCAGACGGTCCCCGGCAAGCTCCAGGCGCTCGATCAGGACCTCCGGGTCCACCCGGACCACGCCGTGACGGACGGTCGGATCGGCGTCGATCCCGCCGGCCTGGGCCATCAGCCGCAGGACCTCCTCGAACGCAAGCTCGTCCACACCGGTCAGGCCGAACTGGCTGTCCTCGTCCCCCTCGCACAGGCGGGACAGCTTCCAGATCACGTTGGGCCGGTCGTGGGAGACCACGCCGGCCATCCCCCCGGCCAGCAGAGCCCGGGCGACGTCCTCGCGCGAGACCTCCGCCCGCACCCATGGGTCGGGTTCGAGCGGGCGGGCGGTTTGTGGTTTGCTTGCCATCCAGCCCATCGTAGGTGAGGAGGTCCGTTCGTGTCCGACCTGCACGGCAAGGTTGCCCTGATCACCGGAGGCTCCAAGGGGATCGGCCGGGCCATCGCCCTGTCCTTCGCCGAGGCCGGGGCCGACGTGGCCGTGGCCGCCCGGGGGCCCGAGGACCTGGAGCGCACGGCCAAGGAGATCGAGGCCGCCGGGCAGAAGGCCCTGGCCCTGCCCACCGACGTCACCGACCTCGCGCAGGTCAAGGCCATGGTCGACCGGACCGCCTCCGAGCTGGGCACGATCGACATCCTGGTCAACAACGCCGGCGCCGCGCCCTTCGTGTCCACGCTGGACACGATCCGCGAGGACGGCTTCGAGAAGTACTTCCGGGTCACGTTCACCAGTGCGTTCTACGTGACCAAGGCCGCGGCCCCCATCTTCCTGGAGAAGCAGAGCGGATCGGTGATCAACGTGGCCTCGGTGGCCGCGTTCATCGCCAGCCCCGGGCTGACGTACTACGGGGCGGCCAAGGCCGCGCTGATCAACCTGACCAAGACCGTGGCCCGGGAATGGGCGTCCAGCGGCGTGCGGGTCAACGCCATCGCGCCCGGCTGGATCGAGACCGAGATGAACGCCACCGGCCGGCAGGACCCCACGTGGTACGAGACGATCCGGTCGATGATCCCTCTCGGCCGGTGGGGCACGGCCGAGGAGATCGCCGCCGTGGCCCGGTTCCTGGCCTCCGACGAGGCCTCGTTCATCACCGGCTCGGTGATCATCGCCGACGGCGGGCAGACCCTCTCTAACGTGATCGGCCAGTGAAAGGCGTCGCCGGAAAGGTGGTGGTGGTCACCGGGGCGTCCAGCGGCATCGGCGCCCGGACGGCGTTGGCCCTCGGCGCCCGCGGAGCGCACTTGGTGCTGGCCGCTCGGCGGCAGCCGGAGCTCGAGGCCATCGCCCGGCGCATCCAGGACCTGGGGGGGGAAGCCACCGTGGTCCCCACCGACGTGACGCTGAAGAAGGACCTCCAGCGCCTGGTGGAGGCCACCTCCGAGACCTACGGGCGGGTCGACGTCCTCGTCAACAACGCCGGGATCCCCGGCGGTGGCTCGTTCGCGGACCTGGACCTCGGGCACCTGGAGCGCATCACGTTCACGAACTACCTCAGCGTCCTCCGCCTGACCAAGCTGTTCCTGCCGATGCTCCTGGACTCACGGGGCCACGTGGTGAACGTGGCCTCGCTGGCCGGGCGGTTCGCGGTCCCGGGCGCGGCGGCGTACACGGCCTCGAAGCACGCCGTGGTGGCCATCTCGGAGTCGCTGTACTACGAGCTGGCCCCCCGCGGGGTGATGGTCACCGTGGTCAACCCCGGCTTCGTGGAGACCGAGGGCTTCCCCCACCGCGACCTGAAGGCCGACGCCCGGACCCGCCGCCTGGTCATGGGCACGGCGCCCACCATCCGGGCCATCGTGGAGGTCATCGAGAAGCGGAAGGGTCCCGAGGTCTCCGTGCCCCGGTGGCTGGGCCCGCTCCAGGCCTTCCGGATCCTCACCCCACCCGTGTACCGGGCCGCGGTTCGCCGGTTCACCACCCAGCGGGCCGAGGAGTAGTCACCCCCCGATCCGGTGCACCTTCAGCAGGTTCGTGTGGGCCTCGCCGAACGGCGACGAGCCGACCATGAGCACGGCGTCGCCCTCCCGGACGAAGCCGGCCTCGCGGAGGCGCCGGTCGACCATGTCGATCATCGCGTCGGTGTCCTCCTGGGGCTCGGTGACGAACGGCGTGACCCCTCGGAACAGGGTCAGCCGCCGGGCCACCCGCTGGTCCGGGCTGAACGCGAAGATCGGCACGCGGGGCCGGGTGGCCGAGATCAGCTGGGCGGTCATCCCGCTCTGGGTGAAGCAGGCGATGGCCCTGGCGCCCCCCTGGAGGGACACCGACAGCGCGGCCTGGGCGATCAGGTGGGCGTCGGTGGGCGAGGCCAGCCGGGGCGGGCCGGCCACGTAGCCGGAACCGCCGGCCACCTCGGCGATCCGGGCCGCGGTGCGGGCGGCCTCGATCGGGTACTCCCCCACCGCGGTCTCGGCCGAGAGCATGATGGCGTCGGCGCCCTCGAACACGGCGGCGGCCACGTCGCTGGCCTCGGCCCGGGTGGGTCGCGGGGCCCGGGTCATCGACTCCAGCATCTGGGTGGCCACGATGACCGGCTTCCCGGCGGCGATGGTCCGCGACACCAGGTCCCGCTGGATCAGCGGGATCTCCTCGAGCGGGAGCTCCACGCCCAGGTCGCCGCGGGCCACCATCACCGCGTCGGCCTCCTGGATGATGGCCGAGGCGTCCCGCACCGCGGGCTCGGTCTCGATCTTGGCCACCACGAGCGGCGGATCGCTCCCCAGGAGGTCCACCAGGCCGCGCACGTCCTCGGCCCTACGGACGAAGGACTGGGCCACCATCTCGACGCCGGCCTGCACGGCCCACGCCGCGTCGGCCCGGTCCTTGTCGGTGATCGGCGGCAGGCTGAGGCGCTCGGCGGGGACGTTCACGCCGCCCCGGGACCGGACCCGGCCGCCGCGGACCACCTCGGTCACCGCCGCCTCCCCGGCTTCCCGGACCACCAGCTCGGCCGCGCCGTCGGCCAGCAGGACCCGGTCGCCGGGCTTCAGGTCGGCGGCCAGGCCGGGGTGGGTGGTGGGGGCGCCCAGCGCGTCGCCGGGGCCGCCGTCGGGACGGAGGAGGAAGCGCTCGCCGGGGACCAGGCGGATCTCGCCCTCGGCCAGCTCGCCCAGGCGGACCTTGGGCCCGGACAGGTCGGCCAGCACACCGACCGTGCGGTTGGCCTGGGCCGCGGCCTCGCGCACGCCGGCCAGGAGTGTCTCGTGCTGGTCGCGCCCACCGTGCGACAGGTTGATGCGGGCCACGTCCAGCCCGCAGGCCACCAGCTCCGGCAGCCGTTCGGCCACGGCCGGGCCCAGCGTGCACACCAGCTTGGTGGCCCGGGACGGCGGGGCGTCAGCCACCGGGGGCCTCCTCGGAGATCGTCTCGGGGACCGGGCCGCCGGACTCCGCCCGGGCCAGCTCCAGCCAAGCCTCGGGGAGGTGATCGTCGAGGTCGGCGCCGGCCATCTCGGCGAAGTACACCGTCCAGGCCCTCGGCACCACCCGGGCCCACTGGTACCCGCCGCCGCCCAGGGCCACCCACCGGCCTCCTGCGGTCTCATGCGCCAGGTCGTGCAGGGTCGTGGCCGTCTCGCGGTACGCGCGGGTGGACAGGCCGAGGTGGGCCAGCGGGTCGGAGAAGTGCGTGTCGCAGCCGAGCTGGGTGACGAGGACGTCGGGGGCGAAGGCCCGCACGGCGCCGGGGACCACGTCGTGGAAGGCCCTCAGCCAGGCGTCGTCCCCGGTGGCCGGGGGGAGGGGCACGTTGACCTTGGTGCCCTCGGCCGGCCCGGCGCCGCGCTCGTCCTCGAAGCCGGTCCCGGGGAACAGGTACCGGCCGGACTCGTGGAGGGAGACGGTCAGCACGCGGGGGTCATCGTAGAAGATGGCCTGCGGGCCGTCGCCGTGGTGGACGTCCACGTCCACGTAGGCCACGCGCTCCACGCCTCGGTCCAGCAGCCAGGCGATGGCGATGGCCGGGTCGTCGTACACGCAGAAGCCCGAGGCCCGCTCGGGCATGGCGTGGTGCAGGCCCCCCGCCGGGTTGAACGCGTGCTCCGCGCGGCCTTCCAGGACGGCCTCCGCGGCGACCAGCGAGGCCCCGGCCACGCGGGCCGAGGCCTCGTGCATCCCCTTGAAGATCGGGTTGTCGCCGGGGCCGAAGCCGTACCGCCACCAGTCGCCGTCCTGGCCGGCCCCGGCGGCCTTCACCGCGTCCAGGTACGGCTCGGTATGGACCAGCAGGAGCTCGTCGTCGGTGGCCGGGCGGGTGGGGACCTCGCCCACGTGGGCCGGCTCCAAGAGTCCGGCCGCGGCGATCAGCTCGCGGGTCAGCATCACCCGGACCGGCTTCAGCGGATGCTGGGGCCCGTGATCGTAGGCCACGATGTCCGGCGAATACACCAGGGAGACGCGCTCGCTCACGCGGGGAGCCTACCCTGCGGCTGGACGGCTCCGTGGGAAGATGGATGCATGGCCCAGGATCCACACGTGCTCGCGGAGCGACTGCGAACCGCCTTCCGGCTGCACGATGAAGGCGTCGCGCTGATGCGGCAGAACCTGCGGCGGCGCCATCCCGAGGAGAGCGAGGAGGAGATCTCCCGCCGCCTCCGCGAATGGCTCTCCGAAGGGTGGCCCGACGGCGAGAGCCAGCTCGGCCCGTGAACGACCTCCAGATCGACCGCCGGATCATCGGCTGACACCTATCCCGGCACGATGGCGTCGGCCTCGACCTCGAGGAGCCACCGGGGATCGAGGAACCCCGTGACCACGATCATCGCGTTGGCCGGGCGGGCCTCGCCGAACACCTCGCCGTGGGCCCGGCCGATCTCCTCCCAGTCCTCGGCCTTGACCAGGAAGACCCTGGTCCGGACCACGTGCTCGGGACCGGCGCCGGCCTCCCGCAGGGCGTCGAGGATGATGTCGAAGCACCGCCGGGCCTGGCCGTAGGCGTCGGCGGGAGGATCGCCGCCGTCCGGCATGATCGGGGCCGTCCCGGCCACCGAGACATGGTGCCCCACGCGCACCGCGCGTGAGAACCCGACCACGGGCTCGTACGGGGATCCGGACGAGATCAGCCGCCGCTCCATCGCGGGGAGCCTACCCGATGCTCAGCTCAGGGATTCGCGCCACAGCTCGAGGCCGCGGACCAGGCCGGCTTCCAGCCACCGCAGGAAGCGATCCTGGGACGAGGACGGGTCCTCGTGCGGGTCGATCTCGAACAGCTGGTCGGACAGCGGCGCCAGGTCGGCCAGGTTCTCCTCGCCGCGCTGGACGCGGTCGCGCTTGAAGAAGCACATCGCGGCCACCAGCTTGCCGGTGGCCTGGTCCCCCACCGCGTGGAACGAGACCAGGATCTCGTCCTGGGTGGTGGTCCGCATCATCAGACGGGTCCACGATCGGTAGATGTCCATGTTCGCGAAGTAGTCCAGGCGCTTGGCGTTCTCCACGATGTGCCACTTGAAGAAGAAGTCGCGCGACCCGCCGCTCTTCTCCGCGTCCACCTCGAAGCGGTAGTCCGAGGCCAGGGCCCGCAGGTCCCGGGTCATCTTCTCGGCGGTCACCGACAGGCGCTCCTCGGCCGCGTGGAGCAGGACCTTGGCCACCTCGGCGGCCTTGGCCCAGTCCTGCGACCCGCCGTCCTTGCGGCCCTCCAGCACCTTGCGGGCGGCGTCGATCACCTGGTCCACACGCTCGGCGCGCAGGGTGTCGCCGACCACGCCGGGCGCCTCGAGCACCGTCCGGCGCTGGAGGAACGCAAACAGGTCCACCAGCGGCTTCAGCTCTCCGGCCTCGGCCCGCTCCTGGGCCGCGGCGTAGCGCTCCACGTCGTCCCGGCGGACCACGAGGGGGAACCAGCCGCCCCGCTGAAACACCAGGCTGGCCAGGGCCCGGGCGATCAGGCCGTTGGCGAACTGGAAGGGCGAGATCTTGATGAACCGGTGGTGCAGCCAGGCCGCCTCGACCTCCACCGGGACGCCGGCGGCCAGGTGGGAGGCGTGCAGCTCGAGCAGACGCTCCATCTCTGAGGCCACCTGCTCCGGCGGGCAGAACTCCAGCACCGAGCCGTCCGGCCGTTCGATGTCGTTGGACTCCCGCTTGAACGCTCCCTTGAGCAGGGGCGTGCCGTTGGCGGGGGCGTGGTGGAGCGTGATCAGGGCGTGCAGCTCCTTGATGTCGGCGGCCGTGAAGCCCTGCCCGCCGCGGGCCAGCTCGGCCAGGCGATCCAGAGCCACCAGGTGGTCCTGGACCATCCCCGTGACCAGCTCGGCCGGCACCCCGGGCCCGGCGGCGGCCAGGGCGGGCGTGTCGAGGCCCTCCCGGACCATCTGCTCGGCCAGGCCCCGAGGGAGGGAGTACAAGCCCTCCACCACCCCGGTCTCCACGGCCCACTCCCGGCGGAGCTCGTCCAGGAACCCGGCGAGCTCGGGGGTTCCCCGGAGGGACGAGAGCTGCTCGCCCCAGGAAGACGCGAAGGAGGCCAGGTCCTGGTTGGCCAGGCCCCCCGGATTCTCGGGAAGGTCCTCGACCGTGGACCACCTGTATGCGACCGCTCCGCTCACGGGCTAGCCCCCTTGGGTCACGCCGCCGTCGTCCGTTCGCCCCACAGCGGGGCCACCTCTGATGGAATCGGCAGGCCCGGGTGCCTCCTTGAGCCCGCCCCTCAGTCGATGCCCTGGGCCTTCTGGACCTTCCCGGAGAAGTCGACCGAAACGGCCTTCCACTCCATGAACTCGTCCAGGGCCTGTGGGCCGGCCTCCCGGTGCCCGTTCCCGGTGTTCTTCATGCCCCCGAAGGGAAGCTGGACCTCGGCCCCGATGGTGGGGGCGTTGACGTACACGATCCCGAACTCCAGCCCCTGGATGGCCTTGAACACGTTGGTGATGTCGTGGGTGTAGATGGCCGCCGACAGCCCGTAGTCCACCGAGTTGGCGATGCGGATGGCCTCGTCCACGTCATCGGTGCGGATGATGCCGGTCACCGGGCCGAAGATCTCCTCCCGGGCGATCCGCATGTCCGGGGTCATGTCGTCGAACACCGTGGGGGCGATGAAGTTGCCCTTGTCGTACCCGGCGCCGGTCAGCTCCTGGCCGCCGATGAGCAGGGTGGCGCCCTCCTGCTTGCCGACCTCGATGTACGACAGGACCCGCTCCTTCTGCTGCTGGTTGATCACCGGGGCCAGCTCCACGCCGGCCTCCAGGCCGTTGCCGACCTTCATGCCCCCCACCCGCTCCAGGAGGCGCTCGGTGAAGTCCTTCCGGGCCGCGTCGTGGACCACGATCCGCGAGGTGGCCGTGCACCGCTGGCCGCTGGTGGCGAAGGCCCCCCACGCCGCGGCCTCCACGGCCAGATCCATCTCCGCGTCGGGCATCACGATGAGCACGTTCTTCGACCCGAGCTCCAGCGAGCAGCGCTTCATCAGCGCGCCGCACCGCTCGTTGATCATCCGGCCTACGTCCAGCGAGCCGGTGAAGGAGATGGCCCGGACGTCGGGGTGCTCGACGAGCGGAGCGCCGGCCTCCTCGCCGTAGCCGTGCACCAGGTTGAGGACGCCGGGTGGCAGGCCCACCTCCTCGAAGCACTGCACCAGGAGCGTGGCCAGGAGCGGGGTGTCCTCGGCCGGCTTGAACACCATCGTGCACCCGGCCACGATCGCGGGGGCGATCTTCCAGATGGGGATGGCGATCGGGAAGTTCCACGGCGTGATCAAGCCCACTACGCCGATCGGGTGGCGCACGGTCATCGAGAACTTGCCGGCCAGCTCCGAGGGCATGGTCTGGCCGAACATCCGCCGGCCCTCGCCGGCCATGTAGTACAGGAAGTCGATGCCCTCCTGGATGTCGCCCCGGGACTCCTTGAGGGTCTTGCCCATCTCCCGGGTCATGAGCTCGGCGTACTCCTCCTTGCGCTCCTCCAGGATCAGGCCCACCCGCATCAGGTGGTCGGCGCGGACCGGTGGGGGGGTCTGCATCCAGTCCTGGTAGGCAGCCTTGGCGGCCTGCACGGCCTGGTTCACGTCCTCCGCCGTGCTCCGCGGGAACGTCCCCAGGACCTCGTCCGTGTTGGCCGGGTTCCTGGACTCGAACGTGTCCCCGGATCCCGCCGGGATCCACTTGCCGCCGAGGTAATTCTGGAAGTCGCTGCCCATGTCCGCCCTCCTCGCTCGCTCCGCCAATCCTACCCGTCCGCCCGCCGCCCCTCATGGGGTGACGAACAGCACCTTTACGCCTTTCGATGCATATGGTAGAAACCGGTCTGGGAAGCCCGCGTCCGGCGGCCGGCACGGCCCCGGATACCGAATCGAAGGGAGGGAGCGATGGCACGTCGCGTGTCCGCGTTCGTCGTAGTTGCCCTGGTGGCCCTGGTGGCCCCGGGACCGGCGAGCGCCATCGAGAGCGCCCCGGCCGGCCGCACCGAGCGGCTGACGCCGCGGGAGCCGCACCGCAAGCCCCGTGAGGTCCGCATCCCCCAGCCGTGGGAGAACCGGCGGGTGCACGTCAAGTTCGTCGAGGGATCGATGGTCCGGCTCCGAGAGGGCCGATTGGTCACCGTTGGCGACGACGACATGACCGGCGTGGACCGTGTGTTCCGCCGCTACCGGGGCCTGCGGCCCCAGCGGCTGTTCGAGCGGCCGGAGCGGACCCTGACCGTGGAGCGGCTCCGCTTCCAGCAGCGGTCGCTGCGCGTGCTGGCCGACCTGAACCTGTGGTTCCGCATCGCCGTCCCCGAGGACACCGACGCCCGGGCGGTGCTTCGGGACCTGAACGCCCTGTCCCTGGTCGAGGTGGCCTACCCAGAGCCCGACCCCTCGCCACCGCCCATCCCCGACGACCTGACCGGAGAGCAGGGGTACCGGAACGCGGCGCCCGACGGCATCGACGCCATCTTCGCCAATGCCGTTCCCGGCGGGACGGGTGCCAACGTCAGCATCATCGACATCGAGTACAGCTGGAACCAGAGTCACGAGGATCTGCCGGCCACCACGCTGTTCGCCAACCAGACGCCGTTGGACCCGTTCAGCGATAACAACCACGGGACCTCGGTCCTCGGCGAGCTGGCCGCGGTGGCCAACTCGTTCGGCGTGACCGGGCTGGTCCACGGAGCAACCATCGGGCTGACCAACGCCAACAACATGGAAGACGGCTACGACCTGGCCGATTCGATCAACATCGCCGCCACCAACCTGACCGCCGGCGACGCCATCCTGCTGGAGCAGCAGGTCGCCGGGGCCAACGGAGGCTGCGGGGTGAGCCAGGTCGGCTGTGTGG
>DASWKD010000038.1:0-3466 GCA_036396815.1 Actinomycetota bacterium
ATCGGGGCCGGCCTGCCGATCCACGAGCCCATCGGCAACCTGATCGTGGACGTGGGGGGCGGCACGTCCGAGGTGGCCATGGTGTCGATGGGCGGGCTGATCGCCAAGCGGTCGGTGCGGGTGGGAGGCTTCGACATGGACGCGGCCATCCAGCAGCACCTCCGCCGCGAGTACAACCTGGCCATCGGTGAGCAGGCCGCCGAACACGTGAAGATCTCCGCCGGGGCCGCCTACCCGTTGCCCGACGCCACCACCACGGAGGTCCGGGGCCGGGACGTGACCACCGGGATGCCCCGTCCGGTGGAGCTGACCCAGGAGGAGATCCGGGAGGCCCTGGCCGAACCGGTGGCCGCCGTGGTGGGGGCGGCCCGCGAGTGCCTGGCGGAGGGTCCCCCGGAGCTGGGCCACGACGTCCTGGAGCGCGGGATGTTCCTGTGCGGGGGCGGGGCCCTGCTCCGGGGCCTGGACATGCGCATCTCCCAGGAATGCGAGGTCCCGGTGCACCTGACCGAGACCCCGCTGGAGACCGTGGTCGTGGGGGCCGGCCGGTGCCTGGAGGTGCCGGAGGCGGCGGGGCTGTTCGCCGCGTGGCGGATCTGACGCTGTGGGACCTCAGGGCCGCACGTACTCGTCCAGCCGGGCCGTGAGGAACGACCCGGCGGCCCACACCAGGGAGGCGATCACCCCGGAGAGCACGGCCACGAACACGGCCACCCGCAGGGCCGACAGGATCGTGGGCGGCCGGTCGGGGTCGGGCGCGCCTCCGCTGAACGTCAGCTGGCGCGGCGGCTCCACGGACGCGGGGCCCAGCTCGAACGGCCTGAGCTCGTCGTCCCGGCGGCCGGCGATCAGGGCCCAGGCCACGGCCCCGCAGGCGGCCAGGGCCAGCGCGGCGAACAGCACGGTGGCCATCCCCTCCGAGTGTAGGCCAGGCCGGGCCTCATCTCTCGCATGAAGCGCAAGCTCCTGCATGCCTCGGTGCCCGTGCTGGCCTTCGGGCTGGCCGCGTCGGCCGTCGACCTCCCGGTGTTCTCCGTGGGCCCGGGTCCGGTGCGGGAGGTCCTGCCCCGGATCGACGTGAAGGGCCACCGCACCTATGAGCCCCAGGGCACGCTCCTGCTGACCACGGTCTCCGTCCGTCCGCTGACGGTGTTCGACGCCGTTGCCGCGTGGCTGGATCCGGGACGGGACG
Source organism: Actinomycetota bacterium (assembly GCA_036396815.1). Lineage (GTDB taxonomy): Bacteria > Actinomycetota > UBA4738 > UBA4738 > CALAEC01 > DASWKD01. Next base: position 1,193 of record DASWKD010000038.1, read on the forward strand.
TCCTTCGGGAGCGCGAGGTCCTGGGTCGGGGGGAGAGCGTGCGCGAGTACCGGCGCCAGTCGCTGTCGCAGATGGACGAGAGCAAGATCGCCGCGGTGGCCTTCGCCCTCAGCGAGACCACCGACTACCCCGACGACCACGGCCGGGGAGTCCTGATCCAGGACGTGTTCGCCGGTCTGCCCGCCGAGGGCCGCCTGTTCCCCGGGGAGACGATCGTCAGCATCGACGGGCGTCCGGTCCGCGAGATCGAGGACGTGGGCCGGGCCGTGGACCGGGCAGGCACCACCGGGACCCTGCGGTTCACGGTGGAGGCCGGGGGACGGCGGGCCTCGGTGTCTCTCCGCCCCCAGCGGCCCCCGGGCCAGACCCGTCCCCTGATCGGCGTGGTCCTGGTGGAGTCGTTCCCGTTCGAGGTCACCATCCGCAGCGGGGACGACGGGGGGCCGTCGGCCGGGCTGATGTGGGCCCTGGGCGTGCTGGACCTGCTGACGCCGGGGAGCCTGACCTCCGGGAGGACGATCGCGGGAACCGGGGAGATCGACCCCCTGGGGAACGTGTTCTCCATCGGCAGCGTGGCCCACAAGGTCCGGGCCGCGGAGCGCCGGGGGGCGGATGCTTTCCTCCTGCCTCGGGCCAACCTGGTCGAGGCCAGGGCCGGGGGGGCAAAGGTCCCCCTGGTTCCGGTCGATACCGTTCAGGACGCGCTGCGCTATCTCGAGCGAGGGGGAACGTGAGCCGAGCGTATACTCCGGTGGGGCCATGACCTCCGGCATCGCCACGCCGCTGCACTTCGCGGTGCACCTGCTCGCGGTGTTCGCCGCGCTCGCCGTGGTCCTCAGCATCCTCCGGGAGCCCGGCAGGACCCCGGCCCGCCTGGCCGCGGTGGCCGGCTTCCTGTCGCTCGGGGTGGGCGAGGCCGTGCACGCCGGGGCCTTCGCCGGCGACCTGGACGCCGTGCCCGTCCTGTTCCGGACCGCGGGCTACGTCCTCATCGCCGGGTCCGCCCTCCTGCCGGTGCCCACCGCCGCCCCGGCCTTCCTCGGCATCTCCGGGGCAGCTCTACCGCCCGCGCTGGCCGCGATGGCCGCGGCCGGGCTCACTCTGCGCCGGGGGAGCGGGGGCCGCTACCTCATGGGCGGGAGCCTGGGTCTGCTCGCCATCTCCGAGGCCCTGCTGGGGGGCGCGGACGGGGTGGCCCACGTCCTTCGGACCCTGGGCTGGCTGGGCGTGGGCGCCGCCGCCCTGTCCGAGGCCAAGCGGAGCATCCAGCTCCGGTTCGTGACCGGCTTCGTAGCGGTCCTCCTGCTGGTGGTACTGGTCCTGTCGGTGGCCGTGACCCAGGTCATCGACCGCAATGTGAGCGCGGGCGCGCTGACGCGGCTGCGCGGGCAGGCCCGGGCCACGCTCGACCAGATGCAGCCCCTGGCTCGCCAGCAAGCCCGCGGCCTGGTCCTCCTGGTGGAGCGCCTGGTCGACTTCGAGGAGCGGGAACTGGGGCTCTCGGACGCCGATGTCGATGACATCGTGGAAAGCGTGCTCCCAGACGTGGACTTCATCCTGTTCCTGGACGGGCAAGGTCTCGAGTTCAGGCGCCGCGGATTGGGTGGGGGAGAGGTCCCAGAGGTGGCTGGAAGCGCGGTTGCCCAGGAGTGCTTGCTGAACGTGGCCGATGCCGCGTCGCTGGACACGCTGGGGGCGACACGGTTGGGGCTCCTGGGATGCGACGCACTCCGGTACAAGGGGGAGCTTGCGCTGGTCGGCGTGGCGGGGCATCGGGTTGACGGCCAGTTCCTGCGTCAGATCAGCCCTCCGGGGACGCTGGCCGTGATGTTCCGAGGAGCGGATCCGGTTCCCGCCGCCGTGGCGGGTTCCTTCCCCGGCATTCGCGTGAACCAGCCCATGGTCAGCCCCCAGATCTTGCGCAAGGTGCAGGAGCGTTTCCTGGTGGGCCAGGCGACGACCGAGCGAGAATTGCGCATCGGTTCGCGCGACTACTTCGCTGCCTTTGTTCCCCTGACACGCACGGACACCACGGTGATCGGCGTGCTGATGGTGGCCGAGCCGGCCGCCGTTGTCGGCCAGACCCGGGAGGCGGTATCCCGGGTCATCTTCCTGGTCACGTTGGGCGTGGTCCTCCTGGCGCTGTTCCTGGCCCTGCTCACGGCCCGCAGGATCACCAGGCCCGTGCTGGCACTGACCCAGGCAGCCCGCCGGGTCCAGAGCGGCGACCTGGCCGCCAAAGCCGACGTCACGGCGCAGGACGAGGTGGGCGAC
>DASWKD010000039.1:0-2408 GCA_036396815.1 Actinomycetota bacterium
ACCCTCAGGACCTGGGGGAGGGTGGAGCCCGCGTCGAGGGCGTCGGCCAGGTCCAGGCTCAGGTCGGCGTCCAGGGCGCACCCCCGATCCTTCAGCTGGCAGGGCCCGCGCTCGAACGCGTAGGACACCCCGGCCAGGGCCTCCCCGCCGGCGGGGATGTCACCCACCACCTGGGGCGTGGGGCCCAGGCCCGTCACCCCGGGCGTGGACGTGCCCGCCGCGGCCAGGGTCACCCCGAACGCATCGCCGGGGCCGGCGTTCGTGACCCGGTAGGTCACCGCGGCCACCCGGGAGCCCGGATCCGGGCCGGGCATCCACGATGCGCCGGCAACCTCGACGGCCAGGGCCGGCTGGAGGACCTCCACCTGGCCGCTCAGGTCGAGGCTGAACGGGTTGTCGCTCCCCGGGCCCACCGAGGCCAGCAGGGAGAACGTGCCGGAGCCCGAGGCCTCCCGGTACGACCCCATCCCCTCGGCCAGCGTCCAGATGCCCCCGCCCGACGCGAACGTGCCGTTGAAGGCGAAGACGGGACCCTCACAGCTCCCCGCCTCGAGGGCCAGGCGCACCGAGCCTCGCTCGTTGTCCAGCCCCACGGACGAGCCGGCCAGCTCGAGCCACGCGGCGTCGGGGGCGGACACGTCGCTGTGCAGATCGATCCCCAGGGCCAGCTCGGTGGGCAGGGAGGAGAAGGCGCCCCCCGGAAGGAGAGCCCCGTAGCCGTACGTCCACGACGCGCCCCCGCCCTCGTCCGCGCAGGGCACACCCGGCTGGTCGGTCTGCCCGGCGCCGTTCGCGCCGCTGGCCGAGAAGCCGATCGGGGTGGCCAGCGCGGCCACGGATGTGAGCAGTGCCGCCAGAACGGCCGTTGACAGGATCAAGGTCCGGCGAGCCGGTCGCATGGTGCCTCCCTCCCTGGTGAGGGACGGATCGTGACACATCCGCATCTGTCCGACAAGGGACGTCAGCAAAGACCCGGATGAGCCATCCACAACCATCCCTGTTGGCTATTCCCCGTTCCCGGCACCCCGGGCACCCTGGGTGAAAGCCACGAACGGACGGCATCGGCCATGACCGCACCGGACACCCTCTCAGCCTCGGAGCTCCAGGCTCGGACCGGGGTCCCGGCCGCCACCATCCGATACTACGTCCGGTCGGGCCTCCTGCCCCGCCCCCGGCGGGCCGGCTACGACGGTCGGCACATCGAGGGGGTGCGGCTGATCCGGGCCCTCCGGGCCCGGCGGGGCCTCCCCCTGCCCGTGATCGGCCGGATCCTGCCGGAGCTGGTGGGGCGGAAGGACGCGTTCCGGGCCGAGGCCTGGGACGAGCTGATCCGGCGGCACGACACCCGCGACCACCGCCTGCTGGACGCGGCCATCCGGACGTTCGCCCGCCTCGGCTACGCGGGGGCCACGGTGGACGCGATCGCTCGGGCCGCCGGAAGGGCCAAGGGCTCCGTGTACCGGGCCTACCCGTCCAAGGCCGACCTGTTCTTCGCCGCGGCGTCCCGGGCCGGGGAGCGGTCCCGGACCGCGTCGGGTCGCCCCTCACCGGCCGCCCTCCGGCGGCACCTGACCATCTTCCTGGACCTGGCCGCGGGAGCCCTGCGACGGGAACCGGGCTTCCCGGCCGCACTGTCACGGGTCCTGGGCCTCCTGGGTGGCGGGGCAGGGGCCAGAACCCTGGGGTCCGCGGTGGACCGGGCCCTCCGGGAGCGCATCCGCTCCGGCCGGGGGGCTTGACCCCACGCTCCAACCCGAGATAATGAAAGTGACCCGTCAGGTCACGATCCTTCACGTATGGAAGAGGCAGATGTGCCTGTGAGCGACGAGCGACCCCTGACCCCACGCGAGGTGGAGGTCATGGAACGGCTGTCCAACGGGGAGACGAGCCGCGAGGTGGCCCGGGCTCTGGGGATCTCTCACCACACGGTGAACAGCCTCCTGGAGCGGGTCTACGAGAAGCTGGGCGCCAACGACCGGGCTCAGGCCGTGGCCATCGCCCTCCGGCGGGGGCTGGTCGACTAGATGGCCGGCCCCCGGGACCGGCCCCTGACTCCCCGGCAGCGCGACGTGCTGATGCTCCTGACCAGCGGCGGCACGTACAGGGAGATGGCCGGGGCGCTGGGCATCTCCGAGGCCACGCTGTCGGTCCACGTGGACCGGCTGTACCTCAGGCTGGGGGTGCACGACCGGGCCCAGGCCGTGGAGGTGGCCACGGCCAGAGGGCTCATCGACGGGAGGCCCGAAACTTCGGCTCAAGAAGAAGGAGATCCCGAGCCGATAACGAATATCAGGGATTGACATGACCGACGCGACCATCTACCTTGCTTCCACCATGACGACGCTTCCGCGCACTTCTTGGTGGGCCTGGCGCCCCTCGGGTGGGGCGGGAGCGTCGCGCGCGGTCGT
>DASWKD010000040.1:0-6073 GCA_036396815.1 Actinomycetota bacterium
ATCGGGGCCGCCGCGCGGCGGAACGCCTCCCCGTCCGAGGCGTGGCCGCACTCGTAGCCGTAGTGGTTCGGGACGGCGACCTCCGGCTCGATGGACCGGGCCAGCCCGGCCGCTTCCTGGGGGCCCATCGTGTAGATGCTGTCGCCGACGCACAGGAACGCCACTTGGGCGCGGACCTGCTGGAGCTCGGGGAGGGGGTCGGTGTCCCCGGAGAAGTAGTGGGTAGCGCCGCCCAGTTCCACCACGTAGCCCACCCAACCCTTGTCCTTGGGGTGGGCGTCCAGGCGGTCCTCCACGATGTTGTAGGCGGGCACCGCTTCTCCCTTGACCCCCGGCGCGTCGAAGGTCTCCCCCGGGGCCACCGGCACCACGCGGGACCCGTCCAGGGCCTGGGCCACGTCGCGGGGGGCCACGAAGACCGTGTCCTCGGTGGCCACCCGGGCGATATCCGAGCGATCGAAGTGATCGTAGTGCGCGTGGGTGATGAGGACCACGTCGGCCGGCCCGGCATCGGGCGGCACGCCCCACGGGTCGATGTACACCGTGAGCTCTCCGTCGCTCCACCGGTAGGCCGACTGCTTGTACCAGGTGAACCGATCCAGCATGGCGGCTCCTCCGACGGTCCAGGGTACTCCCCCACCCCGCGTGGGGCGCAACCCCATCCTGGTACCCTCTGTCGGCCGTGGCCGAGGTCCGTGACGAGCGAGGGGGACTGCGGGAGGCGATCGCGCTCCTCCGCAGCAACCGCGACTTCCGCCGCCTGTACGTGGCCCAGCTGATCTCCTACGCGGGCGACTGGTTCGCCACGGTGGCCCTCCTCGGCCTGGTCCACGACCTGACCGGGAACGCCACGCTCACCGTCATGGTCATCTTCGTCCAGCTCATGGCGTTCGCCCTGCTCTCCCCGTTGGGCGGGTACCTGGCGGACCGGTTCGATCGCCGCCGCCTGATGGTGGGTGTCGATCTGGGGCGGGCCGTGCTGGCCCTGGGGCTGCTGTTCGTCCGCGACGCGGACGGGGTGTGGCTGGCCCTGGCGCTGACCGCGGCCACCACCGGGCTGGGAGCGTTCTTCGAGCCGGCGGCCACCGCCGCGGTGCCCAACCTGGTGGACGAGGAAGACCTGCCGGCGGCTAACGTGCTGGTCGGGGCGGCGTGGGGCACCATGCTGGCGGTCGGCGGAGCCCTGGGCGGCCTGGTGGCCGCCACCCTGGGCAGGGACGCCGCGTTCATCGGCAACGCCGTCTCCTTCCTGGCCTCCGCCCTCCTCCTGTGGGGGATCCGGCGGCGCTTCGCCGAGCCGCGCGAGGCTTCCCACCATGTGGGCATGGTCGCCGCGGTCGGGGAGACCCTGCGATACGCCCGTCGGGACCACCGGGTCCTGGCCCTCCTGGCGGTGAAGGCCGGGCACGGGCTGGGTGCCGGCGTGATCGGACTGCTGGCCCTGTTCTCCCTGCGCGTATTCGACGCCGGCGACGCGGGGACGGGTGTGCTGTTCGCGTTCCGAGGGATCGGGGCCCTGGCCGGTCCCTTCCTGGCCCATGTGGGAGGCGGCGCGCAGTGGACCCTATCCACGTACGGCCTCCAGCGGATCGTCCCCGACCGGATCCGGGGGCGGGTGTTCAGCTTCGACTACGGGATGGTCACCCTGACCATCGCCCTGTCGAACCTCCTGGCCGGCGCGGCCGCCGACCGGTTCGATCCCCGGGCCGTGATGTGGACGCTGGCCGCCGTGTCGTTCGCCTACGCCGTGGCCTGGGCGGCGGCCACCACGGGCATCCGCCGGACCCCGGACTAGCCCGCGGGCGGGGTCTCCGGCGCTCCGCCGGCCGGTGGCGCTCCGCCGGCCGGTGGCGCTCCGCCGGCGGGCGGGGCGGTCCCCGCGGGCGGGGGCGCGGCGCTCCCGCCTCCGGCCCCGAAGTCCACCCGCGGCGCTTCCTCCAGCGTGGGGCGCATGGCCTCCTCGATCTCGAAGAACTCCTCCTCCTTGAACCGGAACATGGAGGCGATGATGTTGGAGGGCACGGCCTGGACCCTGCGGTTGTACTCGCGGACGTTGGCGTTATAGATCCTGCGGGACGTCTGGAGGCGGTCCTCGGTGTTGGCCAGCTCGGCCTGGAGGGACGCGAAGTTCTCGTTGGCCCGGAGCTGCGGGTAGTTCTCGGCGATGGCCATCAGCTGGCGGAGCGCGGCCACCAGGGGGCCCTCCGCCGCGGCCTGCTCGGCCGGCGACCCGGTGGCCGACATGGCCGCCGCCCGGGCCCGGGTCACGTTCTCGAACGTCTGCTTCTCGTGGGCGGCGTAGCCCCGCACCGCCTCGACCAGGTTGGGGATCAGGTCGTACCGCCGGCGAAGCTCCGTGTCGATGTTGGCGAATGCGTCACGGATCAGGTTCTTCTGGCTGACGAAGCGGTTGTAGGACACCACGCCCGCCAACAGCAGCAGGACGACGATGCCCAGGATCACCCACAGAGCGGTCACCGTGCCTCCTTCCGTCCCGGGCATCCTACGCGAGCCCGGTGCCGGATGGCGAGCCCGGTGAGGGCTCCACCCCGTACTCGCCCCACACCATCCGGGGGATCCGCTTCCGGAAGGATCCCGCCGCTCCCAGCAGGGTTCCGAGGCGCTGGGGTGCCAGGCGCCGGGTCCACAGCAGGACGTACGGCCCGGCGAAGGCCACCGACAGCGGCCACCGGAGGCCCAGGAGCCACCGGATCATCCGGGCGTCGATCATCTGGTAGGCGAAGGCTCGCACCGACGAGGTGACCTGGTACCGGCGGTTGAACTCCTCGGACTCCATCTCCAGGTCTCGCATGCCGAGGCCGTCGGCCAGGCGGCTGAGGAGGCCTTCCGGGGTGACCTGGAGATCGGGGAAGTGGGCGGGGACCTCGAGGGCCACGCACGAGAACCGGTAGTACGTCCGGCTGGTGCCTCCGTCCGAGCTGTGGCTCTCCTCGAAGTACCAGTAGTCGAACGCCTTCAGCGGATGGTCGCCGTGGGCGCCCCACATCACGTTCTCCACCCCGCGCCCGTCGCCCTTGGTCAGGAACCGGAACGGGAGCCCGAGCAGACCGAACGGATCCGGGATCGAGAACTCCAGGCCGTGGGCCAGGGCGAAGGACGCCAGGTCCTCCCGGCGCCGCATCTTGAGGTGCCAGCCGATCAGCAGGCCGGCAAGGACGGCCGCCACCACGAGGATCCAGATCAGCGCTTCCATGCGGTGGGTATCGGCGTCGGTGAGCGGCGGCTCAAGGGGCCGTGTCCGGCTGGCAGGGTCAGCCTGGAGGGGTCCGTCCTCACCGCTTCCCCCACCGGAAGACCTGAACGCTGCGCAGGGGGACGAGCTCGCCACGGGGCCGCTCGTCCACGCGGACCTGCAGCTCCTCCATCTCCCTCCGCATGTCCTCCAGCTCCGCCTGGAGCTCGATGATCCTCCGGACGCCCTCCAGGTTGATGCCGGCCTGGGTCAGGCGCTGGATCCGCCGGAGCCGGGAGATGTCGCGCTCGGAGTAGCGGCGCGTGTTGCCCGGCGTGCGCTGTGGGCTGAGCAGGCCCTTCCGCTCGTAGATGCGCAGGGTCTGCGGGTGCACGCCGGCCAGCTCCGCGGCCACGCTGATGATGTACACGGCTCGCTCGTCGTCCTTCATGGCTTCACCTCTTCCTCGACGCCCAGATGGGCCCGCGGGCTCTCGCCGTTCGTGTCCCGCAGCCGCTGGAGCAGGTCCTTCTGCTCCCGGGTGAGCTTCGCCGGGACGCTGACCCTCACCGTCACCAGGAGGTCGCCCCGGCCGGCGCCCCTTCTCGGGACCCCCTTGCCCCGGATCCGGAACGTCCGGCCACTCTCCGTGCCGGCCGGGATCTTCAGCGTGACGGGCCCGTCCGGCGTGGGGACCCGAACCTTGGCACCCAGGGCCGCCTCCGGGTACGTCACCGGGAGGCTCAACGTGAGGTTGTGGCCCTTCCGTGCGAAATGCGGGTGCGGGGCCACCCGCACCACCACGAACAGATCGCCGGGGCGGCCGCCGGGCGGTCCCGCCTCGCCGCGGCCGGCCAGCCGGATCCGGCCGCCGTCGCGGATGCCCGCGGGCACCTTGACCCTGAGCTCCCGCGTGGAGGTGGTGTGTCCCGAACCGCCGCAGGTGGGGCACGGATCCTCCACCACCCGGCCCGCCCCCCCGCACCGGGGACAGGCCCGGGCCAGAGAGAACAGGCCCTGGTCCACGGCCACCGTTCCGGTGCCGGCGCACTCCGGGCACGTCGTGACCTGGGTGCCGGGCCGGGCCCCGGAGCCTCCGCACGTGGCGCACGGCGTGGCGCCGGTCACGCGGACGGTCACGGTGGCCCCGCGGAGCGCGTCGTCGAACGTCACCCGGACCTCGGCCTCCAGGTCGGCGCCTCGGGTCTGACGCGGGGTCCGCCCTCCGCGGGTCCCGAACAACCCGCCGAACAGGTCTCCGAAGTCGCCCTCAACGTTGAGATCCTCGAACCGGATGCCCCCCGGGCCGCCGGGCCCGAACCGGAAGCCGCCGGCTCCCATGTCCCGGATCCGGTCGTACTCCTTGCGCTTCTGCTCGTTGCCCAGCACGTCGTAGGCGGCCGAAACCTCCTTGAACCGCTCCTCGGCCTGGCGGTCGCCCCGGTTGGCGTCCGGATGGTGCTCCTGGGCGAGCCTCCGATACGCTTTCTTGATCTCCCCCTGGGGGGCGTTCTTGGGCACGCCGAGAACGGCGTAGTAGTCCTTCTCCAGCCATTCCCGGTTCACGCTCATGGCATCACCGTCTGTCGACCTTCACCCCCGCCGGGCGCATCACCTTTCCGCGCAGGGTGTAGCCGGGACGCAGGACGTCCGCCACGTACGGCTCGCCCTCTCCGCCCTCCACCTGGAACAGGGCCTCGTGCATCGAGGGATCGAAGGGCTTGCCCTGGGCCTCGATCCGCTCCACGCCCTCGACTCGCAAGACGTCCAGCAGCTTGGCGAACACGATCTCCACGCCGTGGAGGAACTTCTCGAACTCGGGTTTCTGCTCGGCGGCCACCAGGGCCAGCTCGAACTCGTCCAGGACCTCCAGGAGACGGCCCACGAACGGCTCCGCCGCGTTCTCCACGGCCCGGGTCTGCTCCTTGATCACCCGCTTGCGGTAGTTGTCAAACTCCGCCTTCAGGCGCTGGAGGTCCTCGAGGTACTCCGCGGCCTGGGCCTTGGCCTCGGCCAGCTCGTCCGGCGCCTCGGTTGAGGGAGCCTGGTCCGTCATGCCTGGGCCTGGATCTCGATCCTGCGCGCGCCGTACTGCCTGCCGACCAGGCGGTTCAGCTCGCTCTGGATGCCCATCAGGTCACGCAACGGGTCCCAGCGAGTCAGGCTGGCCATCCTCATGCACCTCCTTCATCCACGACCTCGCCCTCCACGACGTCCTCGCCGTCGGAGGGCGCCTCCTGACCGCCGCCCTGCGCGGCGGCCTGCTGCTGGTAGACGGCCTGGCCGACCTTCTGGAACGCCTGGCTGAGCGTCTCCGTGGACCGCTTGATGGCGTCCACGTCCTCGCCCTTCAGGGCCTCCTTCACGTCGGCGACGGCCGTCTCCACCTCCTGCTTGTCCGCGTCGGACACCTTGTCGCCCAGCTCACCAAGCGTCTTCTCGGCCTGATAGGCCAGGTTGTCGGCCTCGTTGCGGGCCTCCGCGGCTTCGCGCCGCTTATGGTCCTCCTCCGCGAACGTCTCAGCCTCCTTCACCATCCGGTCGATCTCGTCCTTGCCGAGGGCCGTGCCCCCGGTGATGGTCATGGCCTGCTCCTTGCCGGTGGCAGTGTCCTTGGCCGATACGTTGACGATGCCGTTCGCGTCGATGTCGAACGTCACCTCGATCTGCGGCATCCCCCGGGGCGCGGGGGCGATCCCCATCAGCTGAAAGCGACCCAGGCTCCGGACGCCTGGCGAGAACACGGTCTCGGCCTCGCCCTGGAGGACGTGCACCTCGACCTGGGTCTGATTGTCGTCGGCCGTGGTGAACGTCTCCGACTTCTTGGTGGGGATCGTGGTGTTGCGCTCGATAAGCTTGGTGAAGATCCCGCCCTTCGTC
>DASWKD010000041.1:0-6888 GCA_036396815.1 Actinomycetota bacterium
TCCCACCCGGATGTCGCGGCCCTCCGGCTCCACCAGGGCCACGTTGGGGTGCCGGTCGCCCAGGGCCAGGCGGCAGTCGCGGCACTCTCCGCAGCCTCCGTCCGGGCACAAGAGCGCGGCCGCGAAAGCCCGGGCCGCCAGCAGCTTGCCCGAGCCCTCCGGTCCGGCCAGCAGGTAGGCGTGATGGGGGCGCTCCACGGCCCGGCGGAGGAAGGCGATGGCCTGCTCCTGTCCGGGCACGCGGTCCAGCACGTTCACGACGCGTCCTCCTTGAAGAACCGCTCCAGGGCCTCGCGGATCTGATCGGACACCACGGTCTCCGTCCCCGACCCGTCCACCACCACGAAGCGCTCCGGGTGCTCCTCGGCGATGTGCAGGTAGGCCTCGGCCACCTTGGCGTGGAAGCCGGCGTCCTCGGCCTCGATCCGGTCACGCTCGTCGGTCCGGGCCAGGCCCTCCTCCGCGGGGAGGTCCAGCAGGATCACCAGGTCGGGGAACAGGCCCTGGGTGGCCCAGGCGTTCAGCGACAGGACGTCCTGCTCGCCCAGACCCCGTCCCACGCCCTGGTAGGCCAGCGAGGAGTCGACGTACCGGTCGCACAGCACGATCTTCCCTTCCTCCAGCGCGGGACGGATCACGTGGGCCACGTGCTGGGCCCGGCTAGCCGCGAACAGCAGGGCCTCGGCCCGCGGATCCACCGAGCCCGTACCCGTGTCCAGGAGCGCGTCGCGGACCCGCTCGCCGAGGTCCGTCCCGCCCGGCTCCCGGGTAACCAGCACGTCCATCCCCTCGCCCTCCAGGAAGCGCTTGGCCCGCTCCATCTGGGTCCCCTTGCCGGCTCCCTCCACACCCTCGAACACGATGAACGCCCCCCGGCGCTCCACCTTCCGGAGGCGGGGCCGGAGCACCAGCGGCCGGAGTCGGGCCAAGCGGCTCCGGATCAGGCCGCGCCGTGAGAGGACGCCGCCGCTCAGCACCACCACGGCGCCGACCAGGATGGCCACCCGGGTTCCAGCCACGGTGACGCCGCCGATCGTGGGGTTGCCCACCGCGCCGGCCAGGGCGGGGAAGCCGGCCAGGGCCACGAACAGGCCCAGGCGGGACAGCATGGTCAGCGTGCCGAAGGTCCGCCCGCGCATCTCGTCCGAGATGTTCTCGTGCAGGAGCGTGTAGCCCGTGACCCAGGTCACGCCGGCCGCGCCGCCCATGGCCACCGTGACCAGGGCCGCGGGAGCCAGGCCGGGCATCAGGGCCAAGACGGTGCCCGCGGCGGCCGTGGTCACCATGCCCAGCGGGAACAGGACGTGCTTGGGCACGAACCGCTGGATCCAGCCCAGCGACGCCATCCCCGCTCCCAGACCGATGCCCACCGAGGTAACCAGGATGCCCCATCCGGAGGGCCCGGCGCCAAGCGTCCTGGCGGCGAACACCGGTCCGATGCCGATCACCGAGCCCACCCCGGTGAACGCCAGCACGATGCCGATCGTCATCGATCGCACGAAGGTGTGCTCCCTGAGGTACCGGACACCCGCCCGGAGGTCCGAGAGGGCCCCGCTGGCCCCGGGTGGGAGGTCGGCGCGGCGTCCCCCTCGCATCGAGACGCCCCAGATCATCAGGGCGGAGAACCCGAACGTCAGGCCGTCCAGCCACAGGGCCAGGGCCTCCGGCCGCTCCCCCAGGTACGGGATGGCCCCGTCCAGGCCGGCGGAGAGCCCCGCCAGCGCCGTGAACACCACCCCCCCCAGGGGCAGGGTGCCGTAGGTGGTGGCCAGGCCCAGGGTGTTCGCGTTGGCCAGCTGGCGGCGCGGGACCAGGCTGGGGATCGAGGCGTCCCGGGCCGGGTTCCACACCAGGGAGAAGCTCTCGATCACGAACGAGACGATGTAGATCGTCAGCAGGTTGGGGAGGAACGGCATGGAGGCGTAGGCCACGCCTCGGAAGACGTCCGCAGCCACCATCAGCTTCTTGCGGTCGAACCGGTCGACCAGGACGCCGGCGAACGGGCCGAACACCAGGGAGGGGAGGAGGCGGGCCAGCATCACCCCGGATACGGCGAAGGCCGGGTTGCCGCCGCCGATCTGGGGGTCGGTCACCAGCACGGTGACCGCCACGAAGCCCACCCAGTCCCCCAGGGAGGACACCAGCATGGCCTTCCACAAGCGTGAGAACGAGGGATGCCGGAGCAGGGTGCCGAACGTGGCCGGCCTGGTGCCTTTGAGGGCTGCGACCTCGTCGGCGACGCTGGCCACTTACCCTGCCGCGCCGCTGCCGGCGGCCTTCTCGGCCCCGGCGGTCTCCGCCTTCTCTCCGTCTTGGACCACGGCCTCGATGATATGGCCGCAGTTCGAGCACTTCGCTGAGCCGTCCTTCTGCGCGATCATCAGTCCCTGGCACTTCGGGCAGGGCTCCTTGAGCGGCATCGAGCCGACCGTGAAGTCGCAGTCCGGGTAGCGGTTGCAGCCGTAGAAGATGCTGCCGCCCCGGCGGCGAGCCCGCTTCTCGATCAGGTCGCCCTGGCCGCACTTCGGGCACGTCACGCCGATCTTCTTCTCCTCGCGCTTGACGTACTTGCAGTCCGGGTACCCGGAGCAGCCGATGAACGGGCCGAAGCGTCCCACCTTCTCGACGAGCTGCTTGCCGCACTCGGGGCACGTCTCGTCCAGGAGCTTGGGCTCGGGACGCTTGGTCCCGTCCAGCTGCGCGGTGTAGTCGCATTCCGGGTACCGGCTGCACGACAGGAACCGGCCGAAGCGGCCCAGCTTCTCCACGACCTCACCCTCGCCGCACTTCGGGCAGGTCTTGCCGGTGCCCTCGGAGGTGATGTCGGCCCGGTTCAGCTCCTGCTCGGCCTTCTCCAGGTCCCGCTCGAACGGGGCGTAGAACTCGTCGAGGACCTGGGTCCACCGCATCTCGCCCTCGGCGATCTGGTCGAGCTCCTCCTCCATCCGGGCCGTGAACTCGTAGTCCACGATCTCCTCGAACCGATCCATCAGCACCTTCTCGATCACCACCTTGCCCACGTCCTCGGCGAAGAAGCGCCGCTCCTCCAGGCGGACGTAGTCGCGCTCCACGAGGTTGCTGATGATCGAGGCGTACGTGGACGGCCGGCCGATGCCCATGGCCTCCAGCGTCTTGACCAGCGAGGCTTCCGTGAACCGGGGCGGCGGCGTGGTGAAGTGCTGCTCGGGCAGGATCTCCAGGAGCTTCAGGATCTGGGCGTCGGTGAGCTCGGGGAGGCGGTTCTCCTCGTCCTCGTCGGGCTCGTCGTCGCGGCCCTCCGCGTACACCCTGCGGAAGCCGTCGAACTTCATGGTCTGGCCGTTGGCTCGCAGGAGATAGGCCGCGGCGCCGTCCGCGGTGGCCTGGATATCCACGCGGACCTGGTCGAACACCGCGGGCACCATCTGGCTGGCCACGGCCCGCTGCCAGATCAGCCGGTACAGCTTGGCCTGGTCCGAGGAGAGACGCGCGGACACCGCGTCGGGGAGGCGCGACGCCTTGGTGGGCCGGACGGCCTCGTGCGCTTCCTGGGCCGACTTGGACTTGGTCTTGTACACGATCGGTTGGGGCGGGAGGTAGTCGGGGCCGAACTGCTCGCCGACCACCTCGCGGATCTCGGTCAAAGCCTGCTCGGCCATGTTGAAGGAGTCGGTCCGGTGGTAGGTGATCAGGCCCACCGGGCCCTCGCCGGGCAGGTCCACCCCCTCGTACAGCTGCTGGGCGGTGCGCATGGTCCGCTTGGCCGAGAAGCCCAGCTTGCGGGCGGCCTCCTGCTGCATGGTGGACGTGGTGAACGGCGGGCGAGGATTGGCCTTGCGCTCGCTCCGGGTGATCTCGGCCACCCGGTAGGCGGCCCGCTCCAGCGCGGCGGCGTGCTCCCGGGCCACGGCCTCCTCCAGGACCAGGTCGGGCTTCTTCTTGGGCTTCTCGTCCGGCTTGGGGGGGGCCGAGGCCACCTTGTCCTCGCCCACCTGGATCAGCCGGGCCAGGAAGGGGCTCTCCTCCTCTTCCGGGGTCAGCCGGGCGTCCACGCTCCAGTACTCAACCGGCGTGAAGGCCTCGATCTCCCGCTCCCGCTCCACGATCAGCCGGAGGGCCGGTGACTGGACCCGGCCGGCGGACAGCCCTCGCCGGACCTTCTTGATGAGCAGGGGCGATAGGTTGTAGCCCACCAGCCGGTCCAGGATCCGGCGGGCCTGCTGGGCCTCCACCAGGCGGAGGTCGATCTGGCGGGGATGGGCGAAGGCCTCCTGGATCGCGCTCTCGGTGATCTCGGTGAACGTGACCCGCTTGGCCTGCGCGGGGTCCACGCCCAGGACGTGGGCCACGTGGAAGGCGATGGCCTCGCCCTCGCGGTCGAAGTCGGTGGCCAGCCAGACCTCCGAGGCCTTCTTGTGGGCGGCCTTGAGCTCGGCGACCACCTTCTTCTTCTCCTCGTTGATCTGGTACGAGGGCTCGAAGTTGCGCTCCACGTCCACTCCCAGCCCCTTCTGGGGCAGGTCGCGGATGTGGCCCACCGAGGCCTTGACCTTGAAGTCGGGCCCCAGGTAGCGCTCCAGGGTCTTGGCCTTCGTGGGCGATTCCACGATGACCAGGTTCTTCGGGGCGGCCTTCTTCTTCGGCGCTGCCTTCTTCTTCGTCGTGGTCTGTGCCATCAGCCATCCAAGCAGTCGTGCCCCACCGTCAGGGGGTGGGGATGCCGCCCATGGTACCCCCAACCCGCGACGTTCCCCGTGCACCCCCTCAAGTCGGTAGGCCATTCGACCGATATGAGACGTAGGAAGGTCCCGAACGGGCAAACCGCTGGGAACGGCGGGACGCAAAGCTCCGGGCCTCACCGCTCCGCCAAGAGGAGCGAAGGCGGCCGAGCTACCGAAGGACCAGGGCCCCCGGCCGGGGGCCCTGGGGTTGGGACCCAGGGATCGGTCGGGAGGCACGATGGCAAAGGTCACCGCGATACCACCCCGGAAAGCCGGGATGGTCTTCGCACTGGCCGCCGCCCTCCTCCTGGCCGGGCCCCTCGCAGATCACGCCGCCCACGCCGCCACCAGCGAGCAGAAGGCCATGCGGCGACTGATCAACAAGGAGCGGTCCAGCCGCGGGAAGCCCAAGGTCCGCCTGAACGATGCCCTGAACCGGATCGCCACCCGCCACAGCCGGAGGATGGCCTCCTCCAACCGGCTGTACCACAACTCCAGACTGTCTTACGAGTGCCGGAACATGAGCTGGCGGGTCCTGGGCGAGAACGTGGGGGTGGGGAGCTCGGTGTGGAGCCTGCACCGGGCGTTCATGGCCTCGACCCCGCATCGGAAGAACATCCTGCGCTCCAGCTTCCGGAAGATCGGCGTGGGGATCGCTCGCGGCGGCGGGCGAACCTGGGTCACGGTGGTCTTCCTGGGATAGACGTGCGGTGGCCCGGTCCCGACCCCGGGCCACCGCGCCCTTTCGGGCTTCGAAGCTCCTGATAGGGTGTCCGCCGTGCTCGAGGCCCTCGAACACTTCATGACCGACGTGATCGGCGACTACGGCTACTGGGCCGTGTTCGTGCTCATGATGCTGGAGTCGGCGCTGATCCCGATCCCGTCCGAGGTCACCATGGTCTTCG
Source organism: Actinomycetota bacterium (assembly GCA_036396815.1). Lineage (GTDB taxonomy): Bacteria > Actinomycetota > UBA4738 > UBA4738 > CALAEC01 > DASWKD01. The sequence goes on from DASWKD010000041.1 coordinate 5,606, forward strand.
GCGGGTTCCTGGCGTCCCGCGGGGAGCTCGACTTCTTCTGGGTGGGCATGATCGGGGCGCTGGCCAACGTGCTCGGCTCGTGGCTGGCCTACTGGCTGGGCATCTGGGGGGGGCGGCCGCTGGTGGAGCGGTGGGGGAAGTACGTGCTGCTCCGTCCGCACGACATCGACCGGGCCGAGGCCTGGTTCGCCAAGCACGGAGAGGCCGCGGTGTTCGTGTCCCGGCTGCTGCCCGTGGTACGGACGTTCATCTCGCTCCCGGCCGGGGTTGCCCGGATGCCCTTCGGGAAGTTCACCCTGTACACGTTCCTGGGCTGCATCCCTTGGTCGTTCGCCCTGGCCTGGGGCGGGTTCGCCCTGGGCGAGAACTGGGAGACCGTGCTCCGGTACGGGGAGCCCATCACCTGGGGCGTGGCCGCGGTGGTGGCCGGCGTGGTGGTGTGGTTCGTGGCCAAGAGGGTCCGCGAACGCCGGGCCCGGGCCCTGGCCGAGGACTAGGCCAGGTCGATCTCCGGGGCCACCTCTTGGAGGCCCTCGATGCCTACCTGGATGAACTCGTCGAGGGGCAGGCCGATCTTGTCCTCGACCGAGGTGACCTCCTCCCGGTTCACGCCGGGAGCGAACGCCTTGTCCTTGAGCTTCTTCTTGACGCTGGACACCTTCATGCCCACGGCCTTCTCCGGCCGGACCAGAGCGGAGGCGACCAGAAGGCCGGCGATGGCGTCGGCATGGACCACGGCTTTCGACATCAGGTCGGTCCGGTGCTCCTCCCAGGCGTGGGCCAGCACGCCGTTGACGATGGCCTCGGCCACGCCGGCTTCCCGGAGCCACCCCGCGGCGATGTGGGCGTGGTTGTCGGCGTCGTCCCCGGTCAGGTCCTGGTCCAGGTCGTGGAACAGCCCGACCAGCCCCCAGGTGTCCTCGTCCTCCCCGAACCGCCGGGCCAGGGCTCGCATCACGCCCTCCACGCTGATCAGATGGCGGACCGTGGTCTCCTTCTCCGCCTTCTCACGGACGAGGGCCAGGGCATCGGAACGCTCCATACGTGCGGATCCTAGCGATCCGGACGCCTCCAGGCGATTGTGCATCTGCACAAAGGGTCGAGAGGGCCCCGCGTCGAAGACAGAACCAACCCATCCAAGGAGGCCTCGTGATCCGCCGCATCCTCGCCCTGTCGGGCACCATCGCCGTGCTCCTGGCCTCGGCCCTCCCCGCCGGTTCCGCTCCCGTGTGCCACACCGCCGGCACCGTCCCGGAGACCGAAGCCGCCTGCGGCTTCAGGAT
>DASWKD010000042.1:0-13079 GCA_036396815.1 Actinomycetota bacterium
CGCCCTCCCGGTCCGTGGCCTCGATCAGGGGGAGCACCCGCCCGTCGGCCAGCACCCCCAGCTGGCCCTCCGGGTCGAGACCGGCCCCTCCCCACCGGACGATGGTCCGGTCGGCCTTGCACTCGACCCGATCCACGGTGATCCCCGATCGGCCGGGGATCCGGCGGCCCACCGGCACGGTCCCTCGCCGAACCTCGCCACTCGGCCATGGGACCGCGAACAGCTTCCCGGGGGCCTCGCTGCGCATGGTGCGCCGGCCGTCCACGCCGACCTCGGCCACCACCCCGTACCACCCGGGGCCGAGCTCACCGAACGGGAGCTCGAAGGGGACGAACATCTCCTCCCGGGGAGCCAGGTCCACCGTGGCGTGGTCCAGCGTGACCGGGGCTGCCGGCCGGCGCGGGGCGCTGATCTCCACCGCGTCAGCGGAGGACATGGTGACCTGATGGGGATCCCCGTCCGCTCCGCGGATCACCACGGCCCCGCGGACGGAGGCGGGGAACCGGTCGAAGACGACCACGACCGAGATGGGGTCGGCGCTCAGGTCCCGTGCTCCCACGACCGCAGGTACGCCTCCTGCTCCGGGGTCAGGTGATCGATCTCGATGCCCATGGACTGGAGCTTCAGCCTGGCCACCTCGGCGTCGATGTCCTCGGGCACCGGATACACGCGCCGCTCGAGGCCTCCGGCGTTGGCCACCACCCATTCGGCGGACAGGGCCTGGTTCGCGAACGACATGTCCATCACGGCCGCGGGGTGTCCTTCGGCAGCGGCCAGGTTGACCAGACGGCCCTCGCCCAGCAGGTGGATGCGCCGCCCGTCGGAGAAGCGGTACTCGTCCACCGAGTCCCGGATCCGGTGCGGCTCCCCGCCCAGCTCCCGGAGAGCCGTCTTGTCGATCTCCACGTCGAAATGCCCGGAGTTCGCCAGCACGGCGCCGTCCTTCATCGCCTCCAAGTGCTCGCGACGGACCACGCCGGTGTCACCGGTCACCGTGATGAACATGTCGCCGACCCTGGCCGCGTCGCGCAGCGGCAGGACCCGGTATCCCTCCATGGCCGCCTCCAGGGCCACCACCGGAGAGACCTCGGTCACCACGACCTGGGCCCCCATCCCCCGGGCCCGGGCGGCCACCCCCCGACCGCACATCCCGTAGCCGCATACCACCACCACCCGCCCGGCCAGCAGGAGGTTCGTGGCCCGCATCACGGCGTCGATCGTGGACTGGCCGGTCCCGAAGCGGTTGTCGAACAGATGCTTGGTCTGGGCGTCGTTCACGGACACGATCGGGTAGGCCAGGACGCCGTCGGCGGCCATGGCCCGAAGGCGGATCACCCCGGTGGTGGTCTCCTCGGTGCCTCCCAAGACCTCGGGGAGCTGCTCCGTCCGCTCCTTGTGCAGGGTGTTCACCACGTCGGCGCCGTCATCCATGGTCAACTTGGGGCGAAGGTCGAGGGCCGCGTTGATGTGCTGGTAGTACGTGGCGTCGTCCACCCCGCGGATGGCGTGGACCGAGATCCGGTCTTCCTCGGCCAGGGCCGCGGCCACGTCGTCCTGGGTGGAGAGCGGGTTCGACGCGCACAGGGCCACCTCGGCCCCTCCCGCGGCCAGGGTCCGGACCAGGTTCGCGGTCTCCGTGGTCACGTGCAGGCAGGCCGCGATGGGGATCCCGGCCAGGGGCTGCTCCTTCTCGAACCTTTCCCGGATCAGGGCCAGGACCTTCATCTCCCGGCCGGCCCACTCGATGCGCTCCCGCCCCTTGGCCGCCAGGCCCGGGTCCTTGATGTGGCTCTCCATGTCTGGCCTCCTCATGCTCCGATCGAGGGCAGCAGCCTGGTCAGCACGCCGCCCAGCCTGGGGGCGAACGCCTCCGCCACCTCGGTCACCTCTCCGTGGCTCACCGGCTTCCCCACGACGTTCGTCACGCAGTACAGGCCCAGGCACCGGAGGCCGAGGGCCGCCCCGGCCGTGACCTCGGGCACCACCGACATGCCCACCACCGCGGCCCCGGCCTGCCGGAGGAAGGCCACCTCGGCCGGGGTCTCGTACACCGGCCCCGGCATGGAAGCGTACACGCCCCGGGCCACCGGCAACCCTTCGGCCTGGGCCGCCCGGATGGCGGCCTCGCCCAGGATGCGGTCGTAGGCCTCGGACAGGTCCACGAACGCGGGCCGCCCTTCGTCGTCCGTCCAGCCGCGGAGGACGCCCTCGCCGAGGAAGTTGAGATGGTCGGTGCCCACGATCATCGTCCCCGGCCCGAGCGAGGGATCCAGCCCGCCCACCGCGGCGGTGACCACCAGGACGCCCGCGCCCATGGCCGCGATCAGGCGGGTGGGGAGGGTGACCAGGCTCATCGGGTGGCCCTCGTAGAGGTGGACCCGGCCCAGGAAGGCCGCCACCGGAACGCCGCCTAGGTGGCCGATCACCAGCCGCCCGGCGTGGCCGGGGACCGAGGGCTCGGGGAAGCCGGGGAGGTCGGCGAAGGAGATCTCCGCATCGGCCTCGATCCCGTCGGCGGCCGGACCGAGGCCGGATCCCAGGATCAGGGCCGCCTGGGGTCGCACGGCCGTCCGTTCGCGGACCAGCCCGGCTCCGTCGCCGGCGAACGTGTCGCCGGGGCCGGTCACCGCATGCGTTCCTTGATGCGGGCGATGGCCTCGATCGGGGCGGGGTCGATCCCCCGCATCAGGGCATGGTACGTGCTGGCCGCATCTCCCAGCACCACCAGCGCGAGCAGCCGGCCCAAACGGGTATCGCCCCGGGCACTGGCCGTACGAACCTCGAGACCCGATGCTGCCACGACCTCGGTAACCGCGGCCAGCAGGCGCGCGGTGTCCGGATGCTCATCCCGGTGACGGAGAGCCATGGCCGCGAACCGCGATCCCCTGTCCTCCGCCCATCCAACCACCTCGTGGTGGGTCATCTCCGGAAGGGCCGAGGAGAACGCGGGGATCTTCGCGTTCTCGTTGAACGCGGCTTTCCACCGCGAGGCCGCGACCTCCGCCGGCCCCTGGGATCCCCAGAAGATGGGCACCCGGTCCCCGAGCCAGACGGCGATCTGCTTGGCCTCGTTGCGCGCCGCGGGGATCGCCGGGCCGAGGCCGGCCGCCAGCCCCTGGAGCTCCTCGATGGCCGATGTCAGGTGGTCCCGGTCGATCCGGTCGACGCCCGCGGCCTGGATCACACCAAGCAGTCCCCCGACCAGGGAGCCCAGCGCGGCACGAGGCATCGAGGCATCCCCCGGGAGCTCGACCAGGGCACCGTCCGCTCCCGCGACAGCAGCCAGCTCCCCGCCGGACGCGATCCCCGCCACGACGGATCCTCGCGACCGCGCCTCCCGGTAGCACGACATGGCCTCCACGGTCCCGCCCGAATAGGAGAGGCACACCACGAGGGTGTCTTTCCCGACGTGCGCCGGCAGCACGTGTCCCTTGATCGTGCGGATCGGCACGGCGGCGTGAGCCTCGATCAGCGTGGCTACGACGTCCGCGGCGGCTCCCGAGCCGCCCATGCCGCACAGGGCCACCGACGCCGGCTCGCTCCGATCGAGGGTCAGGGCCGCACCGACCTCGAACGCCGGGAAGATCTGGCCGGGCAGCGACAGGAACATGTCGAGCAGGCCCGAGGGGTCGGCGGCTCGCAGGGCCCGTTCGTCGTCGAGCGAGATCAACTGGGCTTGGTGGCTTCCTCGATCAGCATGACCGGGATGCCGTCGCGCACCGGGTACCGGTACTTGCAGCGGCCCAGGCAGACGATCTCGCTCTGGTCGGGGTGGTACTCCACCTCCCCGCGGCAGTTCGGGCAGATCAGGATGTCCAGCAGCTCCTTGTCGATGCTCATGCGTCCCTCCGGATGATGTCCAGCACGGCCCGGGTCTTCTCCTCGAGCAGCTCGGCGCCCCGGGCCTCGATGTTCAGGCGCAGCAGGGGCTCCGTGTTCGAAGCCCTAAGGTTGAACCACCAGTCCTCATACTCCACCGTCAGCCCATCCAGCCGGTCCTGGGAGCCGTCCGAGAAGGCTCCGGCCGCCCGCTCGATGGCCGCGGCCTGGTCGGAGACCTCCGTGTTGATCTCCCCGGAGGCCTCGTACCGCCGGAACGGCTCCAGCAGGTCGGACAGGGGCACGCCGGCCCGGGACAGCCGCTCCAGCACGACCATGGCCGCGATGAGCCCCGAGTCCGCCCGGTAGTGGTCTCGGAAGTAGTAGTGGCCGGAGTGCTCCCCGCCGAAGATCGCCCCCGTCTCGGCCATCACCTTCTTGATGAACGAGTGGCCGACCCGGGTGCGGATCGGGGTGCCGCCGCTCTCCTTGATCACCTCGGGCACAACCCAGGAGCAGATCAGGTTGTGGATCACGCTCCCGCCCGGCTCGCGCTCCAGCATGGCCTGGGCCACCAGGGCGGTGACCAGGGAACCGGACACGCCCCCGGCCTCCTGGTCCACCAGGAACACGCGGTCGGCGTCCCCGTCGAAGGCCAGGCCGATGTCGGCCCCGTGCTCGGTCACCGCGCGCTTGAGATCCTCCTGGTTCTCCGGCTGGATCGGATCGGCGGGGTGGTTCGGGAACGTGCCGTCCAACTCCAGGAACAGTCCGATGAGCTTGGCGGGAAGGCGCTCGAAGACCGGACGCAGGACCAGCCCGGCCATCCCGTTCGCCGCGTCGGCCACCACGGTCAACGGAGCGATGGCGTCGGGATCCACGAAGGACAGGACGTGCTCGACGTACGGATCGAGCATGGCCCGGGTCTCCACCGTCCCCCTGGCATCGGTGGGAGGAAGCTCACCGCGGGCCAGGTCACGGACCTGCATCAGGCCCGAGTCCTCACCGACCGGGGCGGCCATGGCCCGGCACAGCTTGAGACCGTTGTACTGGGGCGGGTTGTGGCTGGCGGTGAACATGGCCCCCGGCGCCCGCAGGACACCGGAAGCGAAGTACAGCATGTCGGTGGTGGCCTGTCCGATGTCCACCACGTTCACCCCCCGGCCCGTCACGCCTTCCGTGAACGCCGCGGCGAGCGGGGGGGAGGACAGCCGGCAGTCACGGCCCAGGACGATGGACGGCGCCCCGGTGAACTCCGCGAAGGCCGCCCCGATGCGGCGGGCGGCCTCCTCGTTCAACTCGTCGGGATAGACGCCGCGAACATCGTAGGCCTTGAAGATGCGGTCGAGGGACACAGCGTCCACATCCTACCCGCGGGCGCCTGAGCCCGTGCGCTTCAGTGGCGGTTGACGAGGTCCAGCACGGCGTCCAGGCTGACCCGGTGACCGTCCCGCTCCCACCAGCGGTGCTCGCACCGGTGGCAGGCTCGGAACAGGACAGCGGCATCCTCAACGCTCATGGAGATGGCCACCACATCGTCGGATCCGCAGGAGGGGCACCGGGAGATCTTCTTGACGTCTGCCATGCCCTGATGTTCGGCCTGACCGCGCTCCGAGACCATAGTCCACCAGGGGCATTTCCGGATGGTTCGCCGGGACCCACCGTGACTAGCCCGGAATGACCACGTCTGCCCCGAAGGAGCCCTACGACGTCCCTAGGCGGGGAGGCGCTGGGCGGCCGGCTGCGCCGGATGGCGGACGTCCACCTGCTCCCAGCCTCGGGGCGGGGTCAGACGGTCCAGGTGGTGCTGGCACAGGTCGAGGAGGTTGGGATCCGGCTCCGGGACCAGCTCGCCGACCAGGACCAGTCGGTCCTGGTAGCGGACTCCGACCGTGGCCACGGGCGTACCCTCACAGCCGAACTTCGCGCAGCCCCGCATGAGGCCGAGCATAGATCACATCGGTGTGATTCGCAAGAGGGCCCGAGAACAGATGTACTCCCAAGTGGTCCTCCGGGTTGCCCCTTCGGCGCCTCTTGGGAGTACCCCACTAACTTACCACGATCGATCGAGGATGTGCAAGTCCAGAAGGGTCATTCCGTGGGACGGGCCCTAGATGATCAGGACCTTGGTGTCGATGGGAACGATCTCGTAGAGCTCCTCGACCTCAGGCATCAGCATCCGGATGCACCCGTGCGAAGCCGCCGTCCCGATCGAGGAGGCGTTGGGCGTGCCGTGGATCCGGATGCCCGGCGCGTCCAGGTACAGGGCCCGGGTCCCCAGGGGGCCGTTCGGGCCTCCCGGGATCGAACGGGGCATCCCCGCTCCCCATCCGTTCGGAGCGGGGTTGATCCACGTGGGGTTGACGGCCTTGTGCCAGATCGTCCACGCGCCCCGGGGGGTGGGGTAGCCGGGGGTCCCGGTGGCCACCCGGTACACCTTCTTCTCCTTCAGACCCTTGTAGAGGTACAGCTTGTTCTGGGCGATGCTGACCACGATGGTGTAGCCGAGCTTCTTGCCGGTGACCCTGGGCTCCTTGGCCTCCACAGGCAGGTCCACCGAGGACGAGCCCTGGTCCAGGGTCGAGAGCAGGGCGGCGCGCGCCTCATCGGCCTGGAGCCTCCGCCCCTCCTGGGGCCGGGTCAGCTTGACCTTCCCCTTCTTGAGGGCCACCGCCGCGTTCACCGGGGAGATGAAGACCGCGTCCTCGACCACCCCCACGAACCGGTCGACCTGGGCGGGGTCATGGGTCACCTGGAGCTCCGCTCGATGCCCGACCGGGCGATCCAGGAGCCTCCGGAGGACGCGGGCCGGCCACGTATAGCGCTCGCTGAGCGACAGGGCCCGATCCACCTGGGCGATCACATCCGCGGTGGCCCCCAGCTCCCTGGGGGTCACGTGCCACGTCTGGTCCCCGGCCCGGACATCGATCTCCCCGTCCAGAGCCCGGTCGGCGGCGTCCTCCAGGGCCGAGATGGCCTGGGCCCTGCTCATCCCACCCAGGTCCACGCCGGCCACGCTGACCCCGGGCAGGACCCGGCCCACCGTGGCCCGGTCGTACCGGTAGGCGGCGAACGCCGAGCCCCCGGTGAGCAGCAGGACCAAGCCCAGGACCCACGAGGTGATCCTGAGGGCACGGTGCCGCTTGACGTGCTTCGGCCGAGGCACGATCACGATGATACCCCGGCGTCAACAGGGCCAAAAGACCCTAACCGGGATCCGACGGCCACCGTGTAGCCGCCGGGGATCACCCCCACCTGGGCGGCCACCAGGCTCCCTCCTTCCGAGCGGACCACGGCGGCCACCGGCGGGGCGCCGTCCGCCAGCGGCACGACCCGGGCCCGCCCGCCATCGACCGTGACGGTCCCTCCCCCGGGCCCGGGGAGGGGGCCGTCCCGGCCGAGGAGCGTCAAGGTGGCCGTCACGGCCTCCTGCCCGGGGTTCTGCAGGACCAGGAACTGGTCTCCTCCCCCGGAGCCGAGGACCGGCGGGATCACCCACCCCTCGGCCGTCTCGGTCGCTCCCGCCGTGGAAGCCTGGTCCCCCACGTCGGCCCGGCCGGACCTCCTGGCTGCGGTGAGGGTGGCCGCGCCCTCCGCGGCCACCACCAGGCTGGCATCGGAAGCCTCCACCTCGAACGTGGCCGTCCGGCCGGCCGCCACGGCGGCCTCCTCCAGGGTCTCCTCCTGGGCGGTCAGGCCCTGGACCCGAACCCTGAAGGGCGCCTCGCTCCGGCCGGCCAGGACCACCACCTTCGCGGTCCCGTCGTCCGCGCCTCCGGGCAGGTAGCGGTCCCGCGAGGCCGCCGTGGAGGCCAGCGACAGCCGCAGGCCGCGGGCATCTCGGAGGCCGATCAGGGAGGCCGACACCCGCCCCAGCCTGGCCTCGACCTGGACGGACACGGTTCGCTCGCCCAGCACGGACCGCCCCAGGTCGACCGCCTCGGTCCTCCCGGGGGGCAGGAGGAGACCGCGGAGCGGGCCGGGCCGCACGACCCGCTCCTCGGTGACGAGCGTGAGATCGACCACGGCGTCCACGGCGGTAGGGTTGGCCAGGACGACGAAGGTTCGCTCTCCCCGGACCGTGGTCCCATCCGCCAGGCGGAGCCGCCGGGCCGGCCGCGCAGCGCACGGCTCCGCCCCCGTGCCGCCACCGTCGGGACGGGCCACCACCATCCCCGCCGCCACCGGCGCGCCGAAGAACTCGACCCGGGTGGCCGCGGCCATCTGACCGGCGGGAACCTCGATCGTGGCCGCGGTGCCGGGAGCCAGGGCTGCCTCCTGCCGGTCCGCGGGACCCTCGGGCCCCAGTCCCGTCAGGCGGATCAGCGCCTCCCGATCCGTCGGGTTGGCCACCGTCACCCACGCGTGCCACCCATCGCCCCCCCCGTGCGGACACACCCAGGCCCCGGTGACGTCCGCGGCCGCGGGGTGGGGCTCGGTGGTGGGGCCCGCTTCCACGTCCCCCCGCACGCGCAGCCCCCCCACCAGGACCACGGCAGCCATCACCCCCGCGGCGGCGAACCGGAGGCGCACACTCACGGGAGCTCCCCTCCCTCCAGGGGGCGGCGCCGGGTGAGCCACAGGACCGCCAGCCACAGCAGGGCCATGCCCCCCAGCTGGAAGCCGTGTCCCGTCTGCCCGGTGAACCGGGCGTCCAGACGCTGCGATCCCGCGGGAGCCTCCAGGCCGACGGCCCACCCGAACGCCGGGAAGGGAGCACGGTCGTCCCCTCCCAGGCGCCATCGTGGGTCGTAGGGGGTGGACACCACGGCCACCCCGGGCCGGTCCAGGGCCGCCGGCCCCGACCACTCCCCCGCGGAGACCCGACCCAGGGGAGCGGCTCCCGCCAGAGCATCGCCCCCGGCCGCGGCTGCCGCGTCCGCCAGACCTCGGGACCTGGTGGCCCGCCGGGGGTCGGCGCCGGCCCAGGCCAGGGGAACCCCCACCGCGCTCCGGTACACCCGGAGCCCCGCGGTGTCCTGGACCAGGTCCAGATCGACCTGCGAGGCCAGGGCTCGACCCACGCCCGGAGAGAGGTCCCCATCGCCCGACACCACGTAGCGGATGCCCATCGTGGCCAGCAGGGAACCCGCGTGACGCACGTGACCGCTGACCACGGCGACCAGGAGGCGCTCCAGCCTGTCGAACCCGGGGCCCTCGGTGGGGAGGGCCAGAGCGGCGAGCGAGCGCCCCCGCCGGTCCGTGACGCCGTAGCGGAGGGTGGTGGCGCCGGCCGAGACCTGCCCGTCCGGCTGGCCACCGGGCGGGGGGAAGGCCTCACCCCCCGCCCGGCCCAGCCACAGGACCCGGAACGCGCTGGTTGGATCGGCGGTGGACACCACTTCCCAGGCTGGTGAGACGCGGTCCCGACCCACCCCCCACGTGCCCAGCAGGGCCTGGCCCCCCTGCAGAACCAGGCCGGCCACCACCACGGCGCTCAACCCGGCCACGGCCAGCTGCCGGTGCCCGAACGCCTCCCGCTCCACCCCGGCGGTCAGCGTTGCGATCGCTGAGGCCACCAGCGCACTGAGGAGGAATGCAGCGACCCCCAGGAAGGCGATCGGGTTGCGGAACGCCTCCGGGAGCCAGCCCGTGCCCGCCAGCCAGGCCAGGACCAGGCAGACCATGCCCCCCAGCGCCCCTCGCCACGCCCCTCGCCGGTCCGAGGTCATGGCGAAGCCCAGGAGGCCGGCCACCGGCAGGAAGGCCGCGGGCACCCCGGCGCCGGGCGCCGGCCCCGGCGACAGGCGGAGCGTGGCCAGGAGGTCCACCCCGCCGGCCGCATCCACACCCGAGGCGCCCCCGGCGCTCAGGATCGTCGCCGTGAACGGGAACACCAGGATGGCCGCCGCGCCGATGGCCGACATGACCAGGACCAGCCCCCGGAGGCGCGATCCTCCCGGCTGCGGGAACACGGCCGAGAGCAGCAGCAGGACGGCGATGGCCGACCAGGCGGGCGGGAAGAACGAGATAGTCAGGGCGATGCCGGCCCCCGTCCCCGCCACCCAGGCCAGGGCATGCTGGATGGGCGCCCCGAACGCCGCCATCAGCCGGCGAGCGATCCACGGGACGGCCGTCACGAACGCGATCACCCCGATGCGGCCCTCGGAGACGGCCCACATCGACAGCGCGCTCACCGCGTAGCAGGCCGCCCCGGCCACCGCCGACGCCCGGTCCGTGAGCGCCGTCAGGGCCCGGTAGGCGCTGACCGCGGCGAGGATCAGCCCGCCGGCCACCACGATCCTGAGCAGGAGGGCCGGATCATCGAGGGTCAGGAGCGACGCCAGGCCGAGGGGAGCCAGGGCCGGGCTTGCGGTGCCCGATCCGCCGAACCCCGCCGACCGCCACCCCGAACCGAGCTCGTTGAGGATGCCTGCCGCATCGGGCGGCACCCGGGGCAGGGCCCCGCCCTGAAGGTCGGGCACGAACAGCACGTCGCGGAAGGCGATCAGCGACAGCGCCACGGCCACGAACCACCCCACGGCCACGGGGTTCGATCCCAGGAACCCCGCCACCCGGGCCCGCAGGCGCGGAGCGTCGGGTTCCGGCTCCAGGGGGCCGGCCCCGGACCCGACCAGGATCGAGGAGGCCTGCAGGAACCACCGGCGGAGGCGGGCCCAGGCGGGAGCCATGAACCGCGCGATCTCGCGATCGGGAACCCGCCGCGGCGAGCGAGCGCGACGGGACAGGGTGCCTCCCAGGTTGGCCGCGTTCCAGCCCCAGGCCGCCAGGATCTGGCCCGCGCTTCCGAAGCGCCGGGTGACCAGGAGCACGATGACCCGGCCCATCCCCTGGAGCAGGTACAGGGGAAGGACCCAGGCCAGGGTCAGCGGGTGGTCGTTCTTCAGGAGCGTCAGCAGGGTGGCTCGCTCCTTCAGGTACCGGCCTCGCTCGGGATGCGATCCGGACCGGCGCCCGGATGCCGCGGCCGCCCGGTGCCTGACCACGGCTCGGGGCTCCACCAGGACCTTCATCCCCGCCCGGCGGACCCGCCAGCACAGATCGAGGTCGCCGTGACACGTCTCGAGCCGGTCATCGAACGATCCGACCGCCTGCCAGGCATCGCGCGCCATGAGCATGGCCGCGGAGGACACGTACAGGACCTCCCGGGGGGTGTCGTACTGACCCTGGTCGAGCTCGTCGTCCTCCAGCGGCGAGAAGGGGTACCCGAAGCGGTCGGCGGTCAGGCCCACCTCGCGAAGGATGCGGGGGCGGGCGGCGTCCAGGACCTTCGGACCCACGATCCCCGCGCCCTCCACCCGCCGGGCGGCCTCCACCATGCGAGCGACGGCGTCGGGCGCCAACTCCACGTCGTCGTGCAGGACAAGGACGAAGTCGGCCCGTTGGGCCATCGGCCGGCTGAGCGCCAGGCGGATCGCCTCCGGGAAGCCGAGGTTCACCCCCGACCGCAGGACCCGGCCCCGCCCCAGCGCGGAGGCCAGGATCTGCCACGAATCGTCCGAGGACCCGTTGTCCACGGCCACCACCCCCAGGCGAGGATGGGTCTGCTTCCCCAGGCTGGCCAGGCAGGGCTTCAGCCAGGCCGCGCCATCCTTGACCACGAGGACCGCCAGCACGCTGGGCGCGGATCCCGTGGCCTGGGAGCGCGGAGGGGTCGCGGTGTCGGCCAAGGCGTCATAGGTGGGGCCCGGTCAGGGGCCCGTGCGGCGCGGAGCATAGCACGCATCCTTCGCCGTCCCGCACGAGACGAGAGGGGGGCCGAAGCCCCCCTCTCCCATGGTCCGGCCCAGCGCCTACCGCTTGCGCCTGCTGGTGGTGCGCCTGGCCGTGGTGCGCTTCCTCGTCGCGGGCCGCTTCCTCGAAGCGGTCCGGCGAGCCGCGGTGGTCTTCTTCCGCGCCGTGGTCTTCCTGCGCGCGGTCGACTTCCTGCGCCGCGGTGTTGCCTTCTTGCGCGCGGTTGCCTTCTTCCGGCCGGTGGTCTTCTTCCTCGCGGTCGTCTTCCTGCGCGCGGTGGACTTCCTCCTCGCCGCGGTGGTCTTCTTCCGCGCCGTGGTCTTCTTCCGCCTCGCCGTCGACTTCCGCGCGGTGGTCTTCCGCCTCGCCGTGGTCTTCCGCGCTGTGGTCCTCTTCCTCGCCGCGGTGGTCTTCCTGCGCGCCGTTGCCTTCTTGCGCCCCGCGGTCGTCTTCTTCCTCCCAGTTGTCTTGCGCCGGGTGGTCTTCCTACGTGTAGCCGCCACGTTCGTTCACCCCCTCTCTTCGCTCAGGACGCCATCCGCTTCAGGCGTCTGCGCTCACGTTCACTCATCCCGCCCCACACGCCGTACCGCTCGTCGCGGCGCAGCGCGTAGTTCAGGCACTCGATGCGGACATGGCAGTCCGAGCAGATCCGCTTCGCTTCCCGCGACGAACCGCCCTTCTCGGGAAAGAAGATCTCCGGGTCGAACTCCCGGCATCTGGCCCTCTCTTGCCATGGGATGTAGTGATGCACCTTCGCCCTCCCCGCGAATCACATCGCTGTAATTCTGAAGGAGAGGATACACGTTTGTCCAGCCCTGATGATGATTTTTTTTTGACGCGATTTCCAGCATTTCCGGAGAAAAAGATGGAGCCGTGTTACCCGGACACCACGGGTGCATCGCGTCGCACGCGGCCGTAGGTCGTGGTTCGCTCCACCGGAACGCGGCCGATCTTCCGGATCGCATCGGCCAGCTCCTCCGGTTCCTTGCGGATCCCCCACCCGCTCCCCGCCATGCGCGAGATCGTCTCCTCCATCAACGTGCCACCGAGGTCATTCGCGCCGCCCTGCAGCAGCTCGGCGGACGCGTCGAGACCCAGCTTCACCCAGCTGACCTGCACGTTTGCGACCTCTCCGTGCAACAGGATGCGGGCCACCGCGTGCATGCGCCGGTTCTCCGCCCAGGTGGGACCGGGGCGGGCTTTGCCCGCGAGATAGATCGGCGCGTTCTGATGGACGAACGGCAGGGGAACGAACTCGGTGAACCCGCCCGTCTCCTCCTGGATCCGTCCCAACCGGCGGATGTGGGCCACCCAATGCGGAGGGGCGTCCACGTGGCCGTACATGATCGTGGAGGAGGACCGGATCCCCAATAGGTGGGCGGTCCTGATGATCTCTTCCCAGGTATCCGCCGGCAGCTTGCCCTTGGTGAGGACCCACCGGACCTCATCGTCCAGGATCTCGGCCGCCGTGCCCGGGATCGTGCCCAAGCCCCGGGCCCGGCACTCCCGGAGGAACTCCTCGAAGGAGATGCCGAGCCTGGTCGAGCCGTTCAGGATCTCCA
>DASWKD010000043.1:0-7443 GCA_036396815.1 Actinomycetota bacterium
GGCGTGATCCTCTCGCCGGTCCTCCGGCGGTTGCCGCGGGTACGAGCCCTGTACGGTCCTCCTACCCCGTCAGTGTGACCTCGGCCTCCACGGCCTCTGCCTTGACCGAGTCCTTCTTCTCCTCGATCACCGTGTACGAGCGGTCCGGCTCGTACTGGAAGAAGCTTGGGGGACCGTTCGTCTGTCCCAGCGCCACACCCTGCTCTTCGCTGGGCGCCGGGTTGCAGTGGGCCTTCATCGGGTACGGGCCCGCTGCCCGACCGCCGGGCACCGCGAACGGTCCTCCCCAGTTCCCCGAGGCGTCGGCGGTGTAGTCCTGGCTGGTCAGCTCGGTGGTTCCATCCTGGGCGAAGAACTCGACGTGGGCGATGCCGGGGACGAAGGCGGCCAGGGACACCGGGCCGCCGGCCCCCGGGTCCAGGACGCAGCCCGTCCCCGCCACGTCGATCGTGTTCGGGGACGGCCCCTGGGTCGGGGAGACCGACCAGGAAGGCCCGCCACCGGCTCGAGCCACGGTGACGGAGCCTGCCACCAGGAGCGCCAGCGCGCCCATCGAAAGGACCCTGCGCATCATCCCGCTCACCCCCTGCGGACCCTCGGCCACCGGCGACGGGCGCGCTTCCTCCTCCCGTCCCGGCCCAAACGCTACGGCCGAACCAGGAGAGCAGGCAATAGCCCACTCGGACTATCTATGAGGGCTGGTGCGGTCTCAGCCGGTGAGGGCCACCTCGGCTTCGACAGCCTTGGCCTTCTTCGACGTCGCCACCACGGTGTAGGACCGGTCAACGTAGTCGAATCGCTCCAGCGCTTGGGCCAGGGCCACGCCCGCGCTCACCTGCCCGTTGGGGGACTCGCAGGAGGCTTTCATGGGGTACAGGCCAGGGTTCAGGCCCGCCTCGATCGGGAACTGCTCACTCCAGCTCCCGTCCTCCTCCGCCGGGAACGTATCCATATGCAGGGTAGCGGTGTCCGCCTTGTTCCTGAGCTCCACGACGACCTGGCCGGGGAACCCGATCCCGCCCAGGGTGATCCCTTCCGAGTCCTGCTCGAAGATGCAGCCTTCGCCGCTGACGGTCACCGTGTTGGGCGAGGGGCCCGACGACGGATCGACCATGAACGTGGATGATGGCCCAGGATGCCCGGGGCCAGCCCTCCCACAAGGGCGAGCGAGACGACGGCGACCAGCGTTCGGATGCTCCTCATGATCGGTTCCCATCCACGACGACGACGACCAGGAGCCTAGCGAACGGCACCCTCCCAACGGAAATGCTCCTCCTGGCCGGCCGGGACCCTCAGCCGCCCACCGGTTCGAGAGGAAGGGCTGGACGCCGCTACTTCTCCTTGAATCCTTCGAACGGATTGCGGCACGCCGAGCAGAAGTGCTGGGCCCGGCAGGGCGTGGCCCCGAAGGAGGACTCCTGCAGGGTGCGCGTGGATCCGCAGTACGGGCACCGGACCCCGGACCCCGGCTTCATCAGCGGCACGACCACGGGCCCCGACCCCCGGTCCCAGTGCGGCGCGATCCCGAACTCCCGGAGCGCGGCCTTCCCGGCCTCGGTGATCCGGTCCGTGGTCCATGCCGGCCGGAGCACGAACCGGATCCGGACCTCCCGGTGGGCGGCCACCTCGCGCACCGCGCGTTCCGCCTCCTGGCCGATGATGTCCTTGGCCGGGCAGCCGATGAACGTGGGCAGGAGGTCGACCTCGATCGCGTCGTCGTCTGCGGCGACCCGCTCCACCATCCCCAGGTCCACGATCGAGCACACCGGGATCTCCGGGTCGGGCACGGTGGCCAGGACCTCCCGGACCTGCCCCTCCAGCGTGGTGGTGGTCACCAGGAGGCCCCCGGGACCTGCCGGTACAGCGCGGTCATCTCCTCCCACAGCGCCTGGAAATCCTCGCCGTGGCGGCCTCGCCGGCCGCCTTCGCCAGCGAACGCGCCGGTGTGCACCCACCGGCCGTCGCGCCGCTCGATGCCGGGGACCTCGAGCGTGGGACGCTCTTCGGCCTCGCCGGAGGACGTGGGCACCAGATCGCCGACCGGGGCGTGCGCGGCTAGCACGTAGTCGAGGGACGCCGCCTCCAGGTCCGACCCCAGCTGGCCCAGCCATTCGGCGAGGAGGTCCTCGCTGGACCGGGCTACCACGCCGTCAGCCAGGAGGGCCTCCTCTCCGGCCGGGGCCTCGAACAGGGCCAGGGACTCGGCCACGGCCTGCTCCAATCCTCGGGTCAGTCGGTCACGGGCCGTCACCGGCCCCTGGGCCAGCCGCGTGAACCATGCCCGGGCGTGGTCCAAGTGGTACGTCTCCTCCAGGCGGATCACCTTGACGGCGTCGGCCAGGTCCGACCAGGAGGAGGCCTCGAGCGCCCGGGTCCGGACGTCGTCGGCCGTGTCGTACAGGTAGTGGCGGGCGATCGTGTAGCCCCAGTCGCCGTTCGGACGCTCGCAGATCACGGCGTTGCGGTACTCCTTGGGCTGCCGGCCCAGGGCCAGCTCGTCGGGGGTCCTGCCGGCCAGCGGCTCGGCCAGCTCGTACAGGAGACGGGCGTGGGCCATCTCGTCCTGTCCGATCGAGGAGAACGCGATGTCCTCCTCCAGGTGCGGGGCCCATCCCGTCCACTCGGAATGGCGGTGGCCGATGATCAGCTCGTCGTCCGCCAGCGAAAGCAGCAGCGAAAGACGGCCGTCCTCATCCGGCATGCAGGTCCTCCCCGTCCCGAGCCCGGTGGGCGGGCGGGCGAGCCTTGTCGATGACCAGGCCGCGCTCGGCCATCAGCTTGTGGACCTTCTTCAGGCGGGCCCCGACGCCCGCGTAGCCCTCGCTCCGACGGTAGGCGCGGTCGATCACGCCGCCGATGCCGGTGGTGTCCCCGGCCGGGTGGATCTCCGTATCGCCCCGGCGGCGGACCGCATAGTCGGTGGCTTCGCCGTGGCGGAAGTGGGTCTCGCGGGCCAGCAGGAGGGCCATCTCCAGGTCGCCGGCCTTCACCGCGCCGACGTGCTCCCACTCCTCGCCGGGGCGACGCCGCTGGAGGACGTCCCAGGCCCGCATCGTCACACCGCGACGCGGGCCGCGCCCTCGAACACCTCGCGGATCCAGGCGTGGTGGTCCCAGATCTGCTTGCGACGGTCCAGGCGCTCCTTGGTCTTGGGCCCGTTGCCCTTGACCACCTGCCAGAACTCGTCCCAGTTCGGGTCCGACCAGATCCACTCGCCGTCCTCGTAGCGGAGGTCGGGGTCGGGCGGGGCGATGCCGATGTCCCACAGCTTGGGCACGTAGGTCGAGAAGAACTCCTGGCGCAGGTCCTCGTTGGAGCGGGTCTTGATCCCCCAGTACAGCAGGACGTCCTTGTCGGGCTTCGACGGGGGGCCGAAGAAGTGCATGATCGGCCGCCACCACCGGTTCACCGCGTCCTGGAACATCTCGCGCTGCTCGTCGGTCCCGCTGACCAGCTCCAGGGTGAGCTCCTCGCCGTGACGGAGGTGCACGGACTCCTCGGCGCAGATCCGGCGCATGACCCGGACGTACGGCAGGTACGAGCAGTCGAGGAGGGCCTTCTGGGTCACCAGGGCCGCGCCGTCGATCAGCCACCCGATCACCGCCACGTCGCCCCACGTCTCCGCGGGGTAGTGGAAGACGTTGTGGAACTTCGTCCGGCCGTTGACCAGATCGTCCCACATCTGCTCGCGGGACTTGCCCAGCTCCTCGGCCACCCGGTACAGGAGCTGGCCGTGGCCGGCCTCGTCCTGGACCTTGGCCGTGAGCGAGAGCTTGCGCTTCAGGCTGGGAGCGCGGGGGATCCACTCGCGCTCGGGCAGGCACCCCATGACCTCGGAGTTGGCGTGCATCTCGATGAACTTCAGCAGTGACTGCCGGTACTCGTCCGGCATCCATTGGCCGGCCTCGATCTTCTCACCGGCGTCGATCCGGGCCTTGAACGCGGCCACGCGCTCCTCGTAGGTCATGGAGAACACGATACCAGGGCGGGGGCCGGGCTACGTTTCGGAGCAGTTCCAGGCGCCGGAGACGGAACGGCTCCCGGCCACCAGGTTGACCACGCCCCCGGTCCCCGTCTCGTCCACGATCACGGCGCCGGACACGGGGCCCTCGAAGAACGAGCCTCCCACGCGCACGCTCTGACCGGGCAGGTACGGCCCCGGGCCGGTGAACGGCTTGAGCCGGAGGGTCAGCGTCTGGTCCTCGAACCCGAGCTCCGCCTCCCGGACCTTCTTCCCGCCCTTCCGGAACGCCTCACACGTGCTGTTGGCGACCCGGCCTGCCCCCGAGCCGTCCTGGATCGTGAATACGGAGCTGACGCCGGGCATCCCGGGCAGACCGGGGGAGATCGACTGCACGGGCGGCGCCACCGAGGTCACGACGCCCGGCGCGGCGGCGCCCTCGTCTGAGCTGGGCCCGGCGTTCAGCCACAGGACCCCGCCGCCGGCGAAGCCGATGCCCATCGTCCCGAACAGGAGCGGAAGGAACCACATCCCGAAGATGCCGGGGAGCTTGGCCTTCTGCGGGTTGGTGGGCGAGTACTTCACGGTGACGACCTGTCCCGGCTGGTACTTCGGTGGGCTGG
The DNA here is from genome assembly GCA_036396815.1 of Actinomycetota bacterium. GTDB lineage: Bacteria > Actinomycetota > UBA4738 > UBA4738 > CALAEC01 > DASWKD01. Next base: position 4,585 of record DASWKD010000043.1, read on the forward strand.
ACGCCACGCTGCCGGTGAACCGGACCTGCTGCCCATCGGCAGCGGTGAAGTCGATGACGGGCTGATACACCGTGCCCCCTTCGTCACCGGATGAGGCCACGTTCTCCACTACCGTGCCCTGGGCGCTCAGCGCCGTGGCCAGGAACCGACGCCCCCTCAGGTACAGGAGCAGCGCCGCCAGGATGCCCGCTCCCCCGACGGCGATGAACGCTAATCCCCCGAGCTGTGACTCGTCGATGGCTCCGCCCTCCCTCGATGGAGCGCCCATACTCCGGCTCCCCGGTGGGTGTGTCAACCGTCCGGGCTCAGCCGGCCAGCGAGGCCGCCTCCTCCTCGATCCGTTGGCGGAGCTCGGCTCGGTCTGCCCCATCCAGCCAGGCGGCGGCGACGGCGGCCTGGGCGATGGACACCATGTCGTCGAAGCCGTACCCGAACGCCCGGGCGCAGACTGCGTACTCGGCTCCCAGGTCGACCTCGAGCATCGCCGGGTCGTCGGTGTTCAGGGTGACGCGGAGCCCGGCGTCCCGCATCGCGGGGAAGGGGTGGTCCTCCAGGCGGTCCACGGCGTTGGCGATCCTGACGTTGGACAGGGGACACACCGTGAACGGGAGGCCCCGGTCGGCCAGCCGCTTCACCAGCTCCGGATCCTCCATCACCCGGATCCCGTGCTCCAGCCGCTCCAGGCCCAGCCCGTCCACGGCGGCGGCGATCCACTCCGGTCCGGCGGTCTCGCCCTGGTGCCCGGTCCGCCGGAGCCCGAACCCGGCGGCCAGCCGGTAAGCCTCGCGGAACATCGATGGGTGGTTGCCGTCCTCGGTGGAATCCATCCCGATGCCGATCACCCGCTCGGCCTTCCCGGTGCGCTTCAGCTCGATGAGCTCCTCCACGAGCAGGCGCCCGGCGTGGCCACCGAAGGCCTTGTCGATGTCCGCGATCAGCATGGCCCGCGCGCCCGTCTCCGCCTCGGCCGCGGCCAGGCCCTCCTCCAGGCCGGCCACGATGTCTCCCAGCCTCTGGCCGGCATCGAGGTGGCGGGCCGGGGTGAAGAACGTCTCGCGGTAGATCAGGCCGTGTGCCGCGCCGTCCACCACGGACTCGTAGGCCAGCCGCGCCCAGTCGCCCCGATCGGCGAGGCATGACTGGATCAACCAGAACACCTCGAGGAACGAGCCCAGGCTGTCGTAGCGGTACAGCTCGGTGGGGTCCTCGGATGGGAGCGGCACGCCGTTCTTGGCGGCCAGCTCGACCACGGTGCCCGGGCGCATCGTTCCCTCGACGTGGCAGTGCAGTTCCACCTTGGGCAGGCGGTCGAGCGCCTCGTCCAGACCGGCCATGCCGGGATGCTACACGGGAGACCGTCCGTCGTAGAGTCACGGGATGCGATCAGGCGAGTCCCGGGGCATCGCAGTGGTGGTGTCGGCCGCCTTCTTCTACGCGGCGGCCACGGTGATGGCTCGGCTGGCGTACGCACGCGGCGCGGACCCGCTCACGCTGGTCGCCGTGCGCTTCGCGCTGGGAGCGGTCGTCCTGTGGACGCTGGCAGTAGCCCTGCGCCGACCACGCTTCGTATCCCGCCACTCCAGGGGCACGCTGGTCTGGATGGGCGCGGTGTCGGTGGTGGTGGGGGTGCTGTTCTTCGGCGCGGTGGAGCGGCTCGGGGCCGGCACCGCCACCCTGGCCCTGTACGCGCACCCGGCCATGGTCGCCGCGGGAGCCTCCGTCCTGGGCTGGGAGCGCTTCGGGGCGTGGAAGAGCGCAGCGCTGGCCGGCGGGGTGGCCGGCGTGGCGCTGGTGGTGGGCACGCCCCGGGGGGACATCGATCCGGCCGGCGTCCTCCTGGGCTTGGGGGCCGCCGTGGCCCTGGCCGCCTACGTCCTGCTGGCCCGGCGCGGAGGCCGCGACGTGGACCCGGTCGTCTCCGGGGCGGTGATCCTCACGGTGTCTGCCACGCTGTACCTCGCGGTGGCCGTCCCGGCCGGCATCCTGGAGCTGGGCCTCTCGTCGCGGGCATGGGGGTGGCTGGTCGGCGGGGCCGCATCCTCGGGTGCGGCATTCGCGCTGTTCCTGGCCGCGGTGGGCCGTCTGGGTCCCACCCGGGCCTCGCTGGGCGCCTCGGCCGAGCCGGTCCTGGCCGTCCTCCTGGCGGCCATCTTCCTCGGGGAGCGGCTCACGGCCCTCCAGGCGGCGGGGGCGGGGCTCATCGTGGCCGTCGTGGCGCTCCTGCCCCTGATCGAGCGGGCCCCGGCCGCCGTGGGGGACGTCCCACCGCTCGGCGCCGATCGCTGAGCGTGTACCATCGGGGGGTTCGCACCCCGGGAGGAGCCTCATGGCCGACTACCAGCTGGTGACCGGCGGCGCGCTGTCCGACGCCGCATCCGGAGAGACGTTCGAGAGCATCGACCCGTCCGACGGCACCCCCTTCGCCACCGTGGCCAAGGCCGGGGTGGAGGACGTCCAGCGGGCCACCGAGGCCGCCAGGAAGGCCTTCGACGAGGGCCCGTGGCCCAGGATGCGGGGCCGGGACCGGGCCAAGGCCCTGCTGGCAGTGGCCGACGGCATCAAGAAGCACGCCGAGGAGCTCACCGAGCTCGAGGCCCGGGACTCGGGCGGCACCATCCGCAAGTCCCAGCGGGCCGACATCGCCATGGCCATCTCCACGTTCCGGACGCTGGCCGAGCTGGCCGGCCGCGAGGACGACGAGGAGCCCCTCCCCCGGAGCGCGATCTCCTACAACTACGTTCGCCGTGAGCCGATCGGGGTGTGCGCGGCCATCACCCCATGGAACTTCCCGCTCCAGATGGCGGCGTGGAAGATCGCTCCGGCCATCGCCGCCGGGAACACGGTGATCCTCAAGCCGGC
>DASWKD010000044.1:0-9793 GCA_036396815.1 Actinomycetota bacterium
CCACCGACCTCCGCCTTGTAAGGGCGGCGCTCTCCCGCTGAGCTAAGCGCCCGACGCCTTCATGGTACCCCCTCACCCCCGGACCTACCGGCTGGTAACATCCTCGATGAGCCCGAGCCGTGCGAACGGAGGAGGAGCCGTGGTGGAGTTCGAGAGCATCACCTACGGGATCCACGACGGGCTGGCCACGATCGAGCTGGCTCGGCCCGACAAGCTCAACGCCATGAGCAGCCAGATGTTCAACGAACTGGGGGAAGCCGCGGAGCGGGCTGCCGCGGACCCGGGCATCCGGGCCGTCCTCGTGAAGGGCCAGGGCCGCTCGTTCTCCGCCGGGATCGACATCAACCTCCTTGGCCAGCTGGCGGGAACCCGCGGGGCCCGCTTCCGGACCTTCGCCCGCACCGCCCAGCGCCCCTACCTCCTCCTGGCCCAGATGGAGAAGCCGACCATCGCCGCGGTGCACGGTCACGCCTTCGGGTCGGGGTTCCAGCTGGCCTTGGCCTGCGACCTCCGGATCGCCGCCGAAGATGCGACCTTCGCCATGCTGGAGGTCCGCTTCGGCCTGATCCCCGATCTGGGCGGCGGCCACCGCCTGGCCCGCCTCATCGGACCGGCCCGGGCCAAGGAGATCGTGTGGACCGGCCGGGAGATCGTGGCCAAGGAGGCCGAGCGCATCGGCCTGGTCAACCGTATCGTCCCCGCCATCACCCTGGACGAGCAGGCTGAAGCGTACGCGCGTGAGCTGGTCTCCGCGCCGCCGATCTCGCTGGCGCTCTCCAAGAGCCTGCTCAACCGGGCCATGGAGATCCCGCTGGAAACCTCCCTGGAGCGAGAGGCCCAGGCTCAGACGGCCTGCGTGGACTCCGAGGACCACCGCGAGGCCATCCAGGCCCATCTGGATAAGCGGGCTCCCCGCTTCACCGGCCGGTAGCTGGGCTAGGCGACACCCTCACGGCAGTCCTTCAGCGCCTTGTTGGCCTTCTTCCGGCCTTGCTCGGCGGCGTCGGCCCATCGCTCGAACTGCGCTAGATCGAGGTTCGTCGCCGCGTTGAACGTCCGGACCTGGCGGTTCCACAGGCGGACGTCCGCATCCAGCGCCTCGAGGCATACCACCATCACCTCGCGGAGGCCCCCGGTCGTCTCGCGTTCCGACCTGAGCAGCCCCTCGGTGCTGGTTAACCGTTGCTCCAGCGTCTCGATGTCGCCGCGCGCGTCGTCGAGGCTGGTCTGGGTCTCGTCGAGCCGTGCGACGAGGCCGTTGTGATCGACGACGAAGCTCCGCCCCAGCCCGGCGGCGACGACAGCGCCAACGGTCCAGGCGAGCCATGGCCGTCGTAGGAGCGCGGGCTTGGCCGCTGTCTGCGTCTGGGCAGCAGGCACCGCATCATGCATGGTTTCGGACATCTGTGGCCCCTCCCTGATATGGGTGTACCGATAGGTATTCGCCGCCGGAGGCCTATCCCCTGCCCGCTCAGTCCCCTGTCTCGGCGACCTCCAGCAGGGGGATGCCCTCCTCGGGATGCTCCACCGCCACCCCGTCGGTGACGCGGTCGGCTGGATCGTGGGAGGCCCGGAGCCGCGCGTACAGGGGCACGGCCAGCGTGGTGAACAGGCCGCCCACCACGAATCCGGCGGGGATCGATCCGGCCTGTGACAGGTACCCCAGGCCGGCCTGCCCTCCGACGCTCCCCACGCCGGCCAGCAGCGAGTCGAACGACACGATGGTCGCTCGCTGCTCGGTGGGGATCAGGGCGTGGAGGTACGTCTGCTTGAGTGGCCCGGCCAGCCCGAAGGTCACCGCCCCGAGCAGGAACAGCGGGACGGCGATCCAGAACGACCGGATGGCCCCCACACCGATCATGGCCAGCGGCAGGAGCACGGCGGCCCCCAGGAGCACCGTCGTCCGCCGCCGGCCCGGCTTGGCCACCTTCCCGACCAGCGCGTTCCCCAGGATCGTGGCCAGCGCGAACGTGGCGGCGATCAGCCCCGACAGCCACACCGCCGGGGAGCCCCACAGCTCCAGGAAGTACGGCTGCCACGCGTACCAGGCCCAGGAGAAGAACGAGGCGAACACCAGGGAGACAAGCATCAGCAGGCGGACCGAGGGTTGCCGCCACCCGAACCGGACCCCGGCCCGGGCCACCTTGGCCATCTCCCCCCGGAGCCTCTTCCACCGCATGGCCTTCGGGGTGAAGCCGTGGTCGTGCATGGCCCGCCACCCCACCACGAACGCCGCCGTCAGGAAGCCGGCCCGGACCAGGTACGGCAGGGACAGGTCGAGGGACCCCAGGAGGCCGCCTCCCACCGTGCCCACCAGCATCGACGCCCCGAACACCATGTGGCCGCGGGCGAACACGCGGTCCATCTCCCCCCGGAACCCGCTGGCCTGCAGGGCATCGACCAGCCAGGCCTCCACGGCCCCCGAGTAGAACGTGAACCCCAGGCCCAGGATGATGCCCGCCAGCGAGAACAGGATCACGCCTCCGCCCACGGCGGCCACCCCCACGTAGGCCATCGTGCCCACCATCAAGACGGAGGCGCTGAGCAGGAACGAGACTCGGCGGCCCCGGGTGTCGGCCACCACGCCGGTGGGGACCTCGAACAGGACCATTCCGGCCGTGAACACCGCGTTGGCCACGAACACCTCGAAGATGTTCAGCCCGGCATCCAGGAGGAACAGGGTGTTGATGCCCCAGATCAAGGATGCGGACAGGTTGAACAACAGCGTGATCAGCAGGTAGGTCCGCACCACGCGCCCCGGATCCATCAGGGGAGGGTAGCACCGGATCCCGAGTTCTGTGCACTTGCACAAAGGTCTGGGCCCCCCGATCGGCGAATCCTCCATGAGCCAGGCAGGACCGCGGGACCCCAGAGCCCGCGCCGGACGAAGGAGGACGGCGATGCGACGTGTCCACATCATCTCCCTGATGACATCTTTGGTGACCGTGTCGATGCTGGCGGCTATGCCGGCTCGGGCGGCCACGCCATCCTCGGTGAGCGGACTGAGCGCGAGCGTCTCCGGCGGGACCATCTCCGTCACCGGGACGGCAGCCTTCGGAGGCGAGGACCCGGTACAGGTAGGCGACGACGCCGTGAACGACAACCTCGGTGGGGCCCAGACCGCTCTCCTGGGCATCGACCTGGACCGCATGCTCATCTCTCAGCCCAACCCGAACGTCCCCACCCTCCAGTTCACCCTGGATCTGAACGGCATGACCGGCGGGGGCATCCCGGAGCATCTCGCTTACAACTGGGACATCCGTGTCGACGGTGGCTCGGTCGGCAACGGCGCCGACTGGTCCATCAAGTCCTGGCGCACCAGGGCCCTGGCCACCACCGTCGATCCCTACGCGGCGGTCTTCACCTGCGTCCCCTCGGGCACCGGGTCCTCCTGCACGGCTGGACCCCAGGTACCGGTTGCATACGACGGCACCGCTTCGGAGATCCGGATCAGCGTCCCCATGGGGACCATCGGGGCCAGCCCGGGATCCACCATCGACGCGTGGCTCCGGATCAGCGCACCCGTGTGGGTGGGCGGCACGGCCGCCACACAGACCCTGGCCGGCTTCTACGACACGGCCACCCACGACCAGTACGTGGTCCCCACCAAGACGGTCCGGCTGGGCATCGCGCCCACCGGCTCCCCCATCAGCTACACGGCGACCGCGTCGCTCTCCGGCTCCACCTTCTCGGGGAGCCTGGCAGTCCCGGGCCCCGGGGTCTACGACGTGGGGGCCCAGGCCTGCTTCGGCGCCAACTGCGGGACCGGGACGGTCACGGTGACGATCAGCTGAGGCAGTAGTCGGGGATCAGGTACTCGTCCGGATCCTCGGGGTCCTCCTTCGGCTTGAGCACCGGCTCGAAGCACAGGGCGTGGCCCTGGTTCGAGTTCCCCTCCAGGAACGTGATCCCGTCCACCTCGTCCTGGTGCGGGCCCGTGTACCGGAGGACGTAGAGGCCGTTCCGAAGGTCGGCCACGTAGATCAGGCCGTCCTTGATGATGGGATAGCTCCACATCACGACCTTGTCCTGGCCCGCGGACAGCCGGGGGTCCTCCGTGCCCACCAGCGGGAGAGGCTCCGGCAGGAACTCGGCGACCTGGTACGGCTTGGCCGGGTCTGCCAGGGAGATGGCCTGGAGGCCACCCGAATGCCACGTCACGAAGGCGATGTTCGGCGTGAGCGTGGGGTTGTGGGCGGAGAAGGAGGTGAAGGGCCTCGGCTCGTACTGCGAGCAGAGGACCTCGATGTTCTGGGGGAGCCGGTACTCCGAGACCACGGCCGGGAGGGCCTCGTCCGAGATGTCGATCAGGCGGGCCCAGCCCCACGGGCATCCGTGAGCGGAGCCGGTCGCCGTCCCGTACACCTCGTCCGCCGCGAAGGCCCAGTCCCGTCCCCACAGCTTGATGGCGCTGTGGGCCCCCGGACCGGGCCAGCTGACTCGATCCGAGTTGGCCGTCACCTGCCGGAGCTGGGGGCTGGCCACCCCACCCGTGAAGTCGGAGACGTCGGCCACGGCGAATCCGCCGGTCAGCAGGGCGAAGTAGGCTCGGCTCCCGTCGTTGCTCACCGACAGCGAGTGCAGCCCTCCCGAGTACCCGTGCCCGCCGTTGAACAGCTGCAGGGGCTCACCGCCATCAAGCACGGGCGAGATGTCGTAGATCTGCATCGTGGATCCGGCCCCTGCGGCGAAGATGAGGGCCCGGCCGGGGTCGAACGGGTCCTCCCACAGGTAGAACTCGTGGGTGTTTCGATCGAACTGCAAGATCAGCTCCGGCGCCGCGGCCTTCTCCCCCGAGATGTCGTAGAACCGGAAGTTGTTCACTGACGGCGCCGAGCAGAGGTGGGCGCTTGCCCCGCCGCAGTTCGTGTGCAGCACCACCAGGACGTCCTGGGAACGCCACACCCGCATCTCACGCGAGGACTCCCCCGGGTTCCCCTCGTTGGGAGGCCCGATCTCGTACGCAACCTCCGGGTCCGCGGGATCCGAGACGTCCACCACCATGATCCCGGCCCGGTTGGCGTTGTTCTCCTTGCCGTCGGTTCGACTCCCCACGTAGGCGTAGTCGCCGTGGACGGCCAAAGCCGCGTTCATGCCTCGATTGAACAGCGGGTCGTGACCGACCAGCTGCACGTGACCGGTCGGGCCGGGGTCGAGGTCGTCGCAGTACTCCGGTATCAGGTACTCGTCGGGGTCCTCGGGATCCTCCTTCGGCTTGAGAACGGGCTCGAAGCACAGGGCGTGGCCCTGGTTCGAGTTCCCCTCCAGGAACGTGGTCTCCTGGACCTCCTCCTGGTGGGATCCCCAGTACCGCAGGATGTACAGGCCGTTGCGCAGGTCCACCACGTAGATCAACCCGTTCTGGATGATCGGGTAGCTCCACATCACCACCTTGTCCTGGCCCGCGGACAGGCGAGGGTCCTCGGTGACCACGAACGGGAGCGGATCCGGCTTGAACTCGGCCAGCTGGGAAGGAACCGACGGGTCGTCGAGACCCACGGCCTGGAGACCTCCCGAGTGCCAGGTGGTCAGGGCGATGTTCGGCGTGAGCGTGGGGTTGTGGGCCGAGAACGACGTGAAGGGATGCGTATCGGCCGGCTCGCAGAACTCCTGCTGGTTCTCGGGAAGCTTGTATTCCGACCGAACCGCCGGTTGGGCGGGATCCGCGATGTCGATCAGCCGGGCCCACCCCCACGGGCACCCGTGCTGCCCGCCGCTCGCCGTCCCGTACACCTCATCGGCCACGAGGGCCCAGTCCCGGCCCCACAGCTTGATGGCGCTGTGGGCCCCCGGGCCGTCCCAGGTGGGGCGGTTCGAGTTCGGGGTCACCGGTCGGAGCTGGGGGCTGGCCACCCCGCCCGTGAAGTCGGAGACGTCGGCCACGGCGAAGCCGCCGGTCAGCAGGGCGAAGTAGGCCCGCTTCCCGTCGTTGCTCACCGACAGCGAATGCAGTCCCCCTGAGTACCCGTGCCCCCCGTTGAACAGCTGGACGGGCTCACCGCCATCAGCCACGGGCGAGATGTCGTAGATCTGCATCGTGGATCCGGCCCCTGCGGCGAAGATAAGAGCCCGGCCGGGGTCGAACGGGTCCTCCCACAGGTAGAACTCGTGGGTGTTCCGGTCGAACTGCAAGATCAGCTCCGGCGCCGCGGCCTTCTCCCCGGAGATGTCGTAGAAGTGGAAGTTGTTGGTGGCCGGAACCTGGCAGATGTGGGCGTTGCCCGCTCCGCAGTTCGTTCGGAGGACCACCAGGACGTCCTGGGAGCGCCACACCCGCAGCTCGCGTGAGGACGTGCCGCCGGTCCCCTCGTCCGGGGGGCCGACCTCTCCAACCACCGCAGGAGCCGACGGGTCGGACACGTTGACGATCTTGATGCCGCCCTGTGTCACGTTCAGGTCCGCCGGTTTCCCGTCGGTCCGGCTGCCCACGTAGGCGAAGTCCCCGTGCACGGCAAGGGCCGCGTTCATGCCCCTGTTGCCCAGGGGCTCGTGCCCCACGAGCTCGAACGCGCCTCCCACCTCCTGTCCCGCGCCGTCGAGCGGGGCCTGCCCAGGTGCCGTGGTGGCGGCACCGGAAGGCATCGTGACGAGGGTTCCCGTGAGGGACGAGATCACAACCAGCGTACGGACCAGGTGCATCGCTCTTCCTCCTCGCTCGGCGCCGTGAACGTTCTCCACGGAAGCTCCTTCATGGGATCCGACTACGGGCAGATGTACTTCTCTCGGCTGGAAACCTTCGGCCACACCTGGGCCCACTGAACCGCTTCGGTGATGTCGAGCATCCCCGCCCCTACCTCCCACGCGGGGCGGCCGAGCGGGCTGGCCGAGAACCGGAGCACCTCCTCGACCTGGGCCGCTGTCAGGTAGCACCCCTTGGCTTCCAGGGCGGCCTGCTGCATCAGGGCGACGGCCCCCGCCACGTGGGCGGCGGCCACGCTGGTCCCCGTCATCCCCACGTACTCCGGGTCGGTGACCGTCTTGCCCCCCCGGGCTCCCACCCGGTTGTACACGGGAGGCTGGAACAGCGGCGACGTGGCCACCGTCCCCCGGGCCGAGATCACGCCCGACCCCGGCGCGGTGATCGTAGGCTCGTACCGGAACGTCGTGAAGTGATAGTCATGCTCGTTCGGGTCTCCCCGGGATGAATAGGCTTCCAGCGACTTCCGGTCCGTGTGCTGACCGGCCGCGACGGCGATCGTGGTATCGCCGACGGCCAGCGGATTGAAGCGGCACGTCTCCACCTCGGCGCAGTCGCTGACCTCGGGCCCCTCGTTGCCCACGGCCGTCACCAAGCTGATCCCGTACAGACCGACCACGGCGGCCGTCTCGGCCAGCGGATGCCACGGGTCGTACAGGCCGTCGACCGTCCACCCGGCCAGGATCACCTTCGTGGGGTGGGCAACCTCGAGGTGGCGGCTGAGGACGAAGTCGATCCCGGCCACCGCGCCCAGCGTCGTGATCTGCGCCTCGCACTGGTAGGCCTCGGCCTTGCTCATGTGACCGCGCTGGGCGCAGCCCGGTCCCACGTCCACGCGAGGCGTGAGCGTGTCGGCCACCCCCACCCCGATCAGCCGGGCCTCGGGAGCCACCCCCGTGTAGCGCCCGTCCGAGGCCGTGCCGTCCCCGGCGGCGATCCCGGTGAGGTAGGTCCCGTGGCCGCTGGTCAGGTCCGTGTTCTGCATCTGGCCCACGAACTCGTCCGTGAAGCGGTCCGGCTCGCAGATCGGGTCCTCGGGTCCGGTCAGCTCCGCATGCGAGAACACCACTCGAACGTTGGTCTCCAGCCGGGTCCCCCACCCCAGGTCGGGGTGCCGGCCATCGATCCCCGTGTCCAGGACGGCGATGGTCACGTCCCTGCCGGTGAGGCCCATCCCGTCCCAGACGGCCTTCGGGTCTCCGTCGAAGGCGGTGGGCACACTCAGGTTGAGCGTGGGGGTCAGGGGCTCGTTGGCCACCACCGCCCGAGCTCCGGGCGCTCTGGCCATGGCCAGAGCGTCGGCGGGAGATGCGGCGCACGCATACGCCACCGGCACCCGCTCGAACACCACGGCCTTGAGGCCTCGGGCCGCCAGCGAACGGCGGAGCCGGTCCCGCGACGTCGCGGCGGGATCGAAGGACATGATGGCCACCGCCGGCCCGGCTCCCAGCTGGTGGAGGAGCGCCGGCTCCACCCTCCCCGGGCCGAGGGGAGCCGCGGGAGCGGTGCCCACCCCGGCCAGGAGCGAGCCGGCCGTGGCCAGGGCGGCAAGGGTGGGGGTGATCCGGTTGGGGTCTCGGCGCACGGTTCCTCCTCGGGTGGAAGGGTTCGCGTCCGGCCATCCGAACTCCTGCTTCGGGTTCGGTGCATATGCACAAAGGGGGACAAGCTCTGTGCAGGTGCACAAAGGACCCGGAGCGCGCCACGCCGAATCTCCAGTCGAACGACCCGTCGCCGAGAACCCCAGGAGGCTCGACATGCCGATCCGCTCGCTGGCCCGCGTGACCGTCCTCACCCTGCTCATGACCGCGGTGGCCGCGATGCCGGCCGCTGCGGACCCCGATCCGCCGGTCGAGTCGTTCGCCTACACGCCCAACATGGAGCCGCTCGGCTGGTCCCCCCGCCCCAACCCGGCTTCCGGTGTGTACAACTCGGACCTGGCCTTCTGGGGCGATCGCGCGTACCAGGGGACCTACGACGGGTTCCAGATCATCGACATCTCCGATCCCGAGGATCCGGTCAAGATCAACGACTACCGGGAGTGCAGCGGGACCAGCTCATCGAACCAGGGCGACGTGATCGTGTGGGAGGACCTCCTGATCCGGTCGTGGAACTCGAACGCGGGCACGGGCAACCTGTGCGACGGCGAGGCGGTGGCCTCGGGCTTCGAGGGCCTGCACATCTTCGACGTGAGCGACGGATCCGATCCTGACCTCATCGCCTCGGTGGACATCGCCTGCGGCGGGTCTCACACGGCCACCGGCGTGCCGGACCTGGAGAACGACCGCTTCCTGATCTACAACAGCGCGTCCTCCGGCAGCTGCCCGGGGATCGAGATCATCGAGATCCCGCTCGACGACCCGGCCGCGGCCACCCTCCTGCGGACCGAGCCCTCCGGCCGGAGCTGCCACGACACCGCCGTGATCCTAGGGGACGCGATGCTGGCCGCGTGCGCGGGCGGCAACGGCTTCACCCTGTGGAGCCTGGGCGGAGAGCGCGGGGGTTCGCTGGAGGACCCGCTCCAGCTCCACACCCAGTCGCTGTCCGGCGTGTCGATCGGCCACGCGGCGTCCTTCTCCTGGGACGGGAGAACCCTGATCTTCGGCCACGAGCCCGGCGGTGGGAGCGGAGCCCGGTGTCAGGCCACCAGCGCCACCGTGGACAAGACGGTGTTCTTCTTCGACACCACGACCTTCGAGGAGGTCGGCCGGTGGGTGCTCCCCCGGCCCCAGACCAGCGCCGAGAACTGCACGATCCACAACTTCAACGTGGTCCCCAGCGACCGCCGGAACATCCTGGTCAGCGGGAGCTACCAGTCCGGGATCGGGGTCGTCGACTTCACCGACCGGACCAACCCCGTGGAGATCGCCTACGCGGACCCCGCACCGCTGAGCCCCACCCAGCTGGGCGGCGACTGGTCCTCCTACTGGTACAACGGCAACATCTACGAGAGCGACATCACCCGCGGCCTGCTGACCTGGGCCCTCAACGACACACGCGTGGCAGGGGCCCTGGACCTCTCGCACCTGAACCCGCAGACCCAGGAGTTCACCATGCCACCCCTGACCGCCGACCTGACGCTGTCCATGGAGGGCG
>DASWKD010000045.1:0-11037 GCA_036396815.1 Actinomycetota bacterium
ACGCTTGTCCTGACCGGGACCGCCGGGGCGGTGGGCGGCCCCTTCCTGGCCTCGGCTCTGGCCGGCTCGGCCGGCCCCGCCGCCCCATGGCTGGCCGTCGCGGTCCTCGGGGCGGTGGGCGCGGCCTGCGCCTGGGGCCTCCGTCCGGACCCACGCGACCTGGCCGTGGGGCGAGCGGTCACCGAAGGGCACACCCGTCCATCCTCGGTGATCCTCCGGACCCGGCCTGGGGTGGCCGCGGCCCTGGCCATCGGGACGTCGCAGGCGGTGATGGCCACGTTCATGGCCATCGTCCCCGTGGTCCTCAACAGGGCCCATGCGGGGCACGGGACCGTGTCGGGCGTGGTCTCGGTGCACCTCGGGGCGATGTTCCTGTTCTCGCCGCTCATCGGCGCGGTCCTTGACCGGGCCGGCCGGCGGGCCGGGCTCCTGGCCGGCCTGGCGGCCACGGGGCTCGGCGTGGGGATGTGCTCGTTCCCGGGGACCACCGGGTGGGCCGGCCCCGGGCTGTTCCTGGTCGGCGTGGGCTGGTCGGCCGCGTACCTGGGCTCGACCGCGATGATCAGCGATCTCTCGACGCCGGCCGAGCGGGGGCGGGCCCTGGGCTCGATCGACCTGCTGGCCAGCCTGTCGGCGGGCGTCGGGGTGCTGGGGGGCGCTGCGCTGGTCGAGGGGGCGGGCATGACCGGCCTGGGCGGCGTTGCCCTGATCCTGATGGCCGCGCCGCTCGCTCTGGCGCTCCTGCTCCGCGAGCCCGCGCCGGGCCGGTGGGAAGCGGAGCCCGTGAGGTGATCCGGCCTTCTGCGGGACCGCCCGTATAATCGAGGCCGACCCCCGCGGAAGGAACCTCGTGGTCCTTGGCAAGATCACCCAGATCGGCGAGAACCGGAAGCTGAAGCGCCTGGACGACTACGTGACCCAGGTCAATGACCTGGAGCCGCAGATCGAGGCGCTGGCCGACGAGGATCTCCGGGCCCGGACCCAGGAGTTCCGTGAGCGACTGGCCGAGGCCACCCGGGACCTGGAGGGCCAGGAGCGTGACCGGGCCGAGGCCGACGAGCTGGAGGCCCTGCTCCCCGAGGCGTTCGCCTCCGTCCGGGAGGCCGCCCGCCGGACCCTGGGCCAGCGCCACTACGACGTCCAGTTGATGGGCGGGGTGGTCCTGCACCGCGGTGACATCGCGGAGATGAAGACCGGTGAAGGCAAGACCCTCGTCTCCACCCTCCCCACCTACCTGAACGCCCTCGGTGGGCGAGGGGTCCATGTGGTCACGGTGAACGACTACCTGGCCAAGCGGGACTCCGAGTGGATGAGCCCCATCTTCCGCCTGCTGGGCGTGTCCGTCGGCCTGATCCAGTCCCAGATGAGCCCCGAGCAGCGGGGGCCCGCCTACCAGGCCGACATCACCTACGGCACCAACAACGAGTTCGGGTTCGACTACCTGCGCGACAACATGTCCATGTCCAACCAGGAGATGGTCCAGCGCGGGCATCACTACGCCATCGTGGACGAGGTGGACTCTATCCTGATCGACGAGGCCCGGACCCCGCTCATCATCAGCGGCCCGGCCGCGGACTCCACCAAGATGTACGCCACGTTCGCCCGCCTGGTTCCCCGGCTGAAGAAGGACGTGGACTACGAGGTGGACGAGCAGAAGCGCACCGTGGCCATCACCGAGGACGGCGTGTCCCGGGTGGAGGACTACCTGGGCGTGGAGAACATGTACGAGGACGTGAACTCGGGCATGGTCCACCACCTCCAGAACGCCCTCCGGGCCAAGGAGCTGTACCGCAAGGACGTGGACTACATCGTCACCGACGGGGAGGTGAAGATCGTCGACGAGTTCACGGGCCGGGTCCTGGAGGGCCGGCGGTACTCCGAGGGACTGCACCAGGCCATCGAGGCCAAGGAGGGTGTGCGGGTCCAGCAGGAGAACCAGACCCTGGCCACGATCACGATCCAGAACTACTTCCGGATGTACGACAAGTTGGGGGGCATGACCGGGACGGCCAAGACCCAGGCCCGGGAGTTCGAGGAGGTCTACAAGCTGGGCGTGGTCCAGATCCCCACCAACCAGCCCATGGTTCGCCGCGACGAACAGGACCTGATCTACAAGGCCGAGGACGCGAAGTGGCAGGCCGTGGTCGAGGACCTCCGGGAACGCCACGAGCGCGGCCAGCCCGCGCTGGTGGGCACGGTGTCCATCGAGAAATCGGAGAAGCTCTCGGAGCTCTTGAACCGCCGGGGCGTCCCGCACCACGTGCTCAACGCCAAGCAGCACGAGAAGGAGGCCATGATCATCGCCCAGGCCGGCCGAAAGGGGGCGGTCACGGTGGCCACCAACATGGCCGGTCGAGGGGTCGACATCGTGCTGGGGGGCAACGCGGAATACCTGGCCCGGCAGGAGATGGCCGCCAACGGGTGGGACAACGACCGCTACCTCCTGTTCGAGATGGATGAGGAGGAGCGAACCGCCTACGAGGCCGAGTACCAGCCGATCTTCGATCGCTTCAAGAAGGAAACCGATGCTGCCCACGAGGAGGTCGTGGAGCTGGGCGGCCTGTTCGTATTGGGGACCGAGCGCCATGAGTCCCGGCGCATCGACAACCAGCTCCGCGGGCGTTCCGGCCGCCAGGGCGACCCTGGCGAGTCGCGCTTCTACCTCTCCCTCGGGGACGACCTGATGCGGCTGTTCGCTTCGGACCGGATCGGGGCCATCATGAACCGCCTGAAGTGGCCGGAGGACGAGCCGATCACCGCCAGGATGGTCAGCCGGGCCATCGAGAGCGCCCAGAAGCAGGTCGAGGCGGTCAACTTCGAGCGCAGGAAGAACGTCCTGAAGTACGACGAGGTCATGAACACCCAGCGCAAGGTGGTCTACGCGGACCGCAAGCGCATCCTGGAGGGCGAGGACCTCCGGGACCAGACGGTGGACATGATCCGGGGCTACGTGGGCGCCATGGCCGCCGGGTACGTGAGCCCCGACATCTTCCCGGAGGAATGGGACCTGGAGGGCCTCCTGACCACGATCCACACCACCTACCCCAGCGACCTGAAGAAGACGGACCTGGAGGGCGAGACCGATGCCCAGGCTGTGATGGGCAGGATCGAGGACGAGGCCATCGCCGCGTTCGAGCGCCGGGAGGAGGAGATCGGGGCCGACACGATGCGAGAGCTGGAGCGCATGGTCCTGCTCTCGGTGATCGACACCAAATGGCGCGAGCACCTGTACGAGATGGACTATCTCCAGGAGGGCATCCACCTCCGGGCCTACGGCCAGCGCGATCCCCTGGTCGAGTACCAGAACGAGGCCCACACGATGTTCGAGCAGATGAAGGGGTCGTTGGAGGAGGAGTTCGTCCGGTACATCTACCGTGTGGACCTGGTCCGCCGCGACGAGCCGGCCAGGCCCCGGCCCCAGCGACTGGTCACGTCGCATGGGGACGAGCCGGCCCAGCAGGCGGGGAACGGTCAACAGGCCGTGTCCGGGAAGGTGCCCCGCAACGCCCCCTGTCCGTGCGGCTCGGGCAAGAAATACAAGAAGTGCCACGGCCTCTCGGCCTGACAGGAGGCCCGCCGCCCGCTGGGTAAGATGTCACCCCATGAGTGACTTCACCCCCACCATCGAGGACCTGGCTTCCCGCCTGGCCGGCGCGAAGGAGTACCTTTGACGTCGGCGGCAAGCGCTCGCGGGCCCAGGCCCTGGAGGGCCGGCTGGCCGAGCCCGGCCTGTGGGACGATCCCTCCCGGGGCCAGGAGCTGACCACCTCGCTGGCCCGGCTCCGACAGGATCTCTCCCGCTACGATCAGCTGGCGGAGCGTGTCGAGGAGCTCCAGGTCCTGGACGACCTGCTGGACGAGGGCGGTGAGGAGATCCGGACCGAGCTGGAGCAGGCTCTGGCCACGGTGCAGGCCGACATGGGGAAGCTGGAGCTGGCCACTCTGCTGTCCGGTGAGTTCGACGGCAACGACGCCATCGCCAGCCTCCATGCCGGAGCCGGCGGCACGGAGTCCCAGGACTGGGCGGAGATGCTCCTCCGGATGTACCTGCGGTGGGCGGAACGCCAGGGGCTGGAGGTCGAGGTGGACGAGGTCCAGCCGGGGGATGAGGCGGGGATCAAGAGCGCCACGTTCACGGTGAGAGGACCGAACGCCTACGGCGTGCTGTCCGCGGAACGCGGCGTTCACCGGTTGGTCCGCATCTCGCCCTTCGACGCTTCCAGCCGCCGCCACACCTCGTTCGCCAGTCTGGACGTGATCCCCCTCCTGGAGGAGGACGCGCAGATCGAGGTCGATCCCAAGGACCTGCGCATCGACACCTACCGGTCCAGCGGCGCCGGGGGCCAGCACGTCAACGTCACGGACTCGGCGGTCCGGATCACCCACATCCCCACGGGGATCGCCGCGGCTTGTCAGAACGAGCGTTCCCAGATGCAGAACCGGGCGGTGGCCATGCGGATCCTGAAGGCTCGTCTGGCCGACCTGGCCCGCCGGGCTCAGGAGGAGCGGATCGAGAACCTCCGGGGGGAGCGGCGAGACATCGAGTTCGGCTCGCAGATCCGCTCCTACGTGCTGCAGCCGTACCGGATGGTCAAGGACCACAGGACGGGCATCGAGATCGGCGACGTGGACCGTGTGCTGGACGGCGATCTCGACCGCCTGATCGAGGCCGCCCTCCGCCACCGGGCCTCGGAGGCCGCCGGATGAGGGAGCGGCGCCACGCCGTGGTGATCGCGGCCGCGGCCCTGGTCCTGGCCGGCTGGCTGACCCCGTTCCTCCGGGAGCCGGGCCGCCTGCCCCAGGGCCCGGATACCGCCTGGTACGTGTGGCGGACCGAGATGCTGGTGGCCCACCCGCCCCAGACCCTGATCGAGACCGAGGGACCGCTCCGAGCGTTCGGAGGCGGCTACCGGATCGCCAACCCCATCCTGGCCGGGACCCTCCGGAGCGCGGGTGACACCGCGCCGCTGGCCAACGCGCTCCTGTTCGCCGTGGGCTGGAGCGTGATGGGGGCCCTGGTGGTGGGGGGCATCGCTTATTCGATCTGGAGGAGCGCCTGGGCGTTCGCCTCGGCGGCGCTCGTGGCCGGGGCCCTGTTCATGCGGAGCCCGTTCGTGGGGTTCTCGGACGCCATGCTGGCGCTGACGCTCCTGGGGGCCTCGGTGGCCTTCTTCCGAGATACCCACGGCTCGTGGCCGGCCCGGGTGGCCGTGTTCCTTCTGTCCTGGGTGGCCTTCTTCGCCCACCCGCCCGCGGTGGGGATCTTCACCGGGGCCGTGGTAGCGGCCCTGGGTATCACCGCGTGGCGGCGTCACCGGCGGGGGGCCTTCCGGACCGAAGCCGTGGCCATCCTGCCGCTCCTGGCCGGGGTGGCCGCAGGCTACCTATCGTGGCGCATCGGGGTGTGGGGGATCGGCCGGCCCCTGGAATCGGCCCTGACCATCCCGCCCATCGCCCGGGAGGACTTCCTGGCCGCCACGCGCCGATGGACGGGAGCTCTCCAGCCGCCCCTGGTGGTGCCCCTGGTCCTGATCGGGGCCCTGGCCCTGGCCCGGGGCGCCGGGCGACGGGCGGCCCGGGTGGTCGCGGTGTGGTCGCTGCCGGTGCTCGGCCTGGTGGCCGCCCTGGCCGGGATGCGGTTCCCGGCCCACCGCCTCCTGTCGGTCTCCCTGGGCCCCATCGTCCTGGCCGGTGCCGGTCTGTGGGCGCTCTCCCGCTGGCTGGGCGGACGCCACGGGTGGGTCGGACGGGGGGCGTCGGTCCTGCTGGTGGTCCTCGTCCTGGGATCGATGTGGGGCACCAGCCTCTCCGTGTACGGGGGCCGCACCGGCTGGCTGCCCGAGGAGACCCGGGATTCGCTGGCCGGGGTCCGCGCCTACCTGGAGACCCGCAGCGGCAGCCAGCCGGTCGTGCTGGTCATCCCCGCCGGGTCCTCGGTGGGGCGCGAGCCGCTGTACTCCAGGGTGTGGCGAGGGCGCTGGAGCCGGGTCCGGGCGGGCATCCCCGGCCCCGACCTGCCCGATACCTATCTCTACCTGGGGACCTCCTTCGACTTCCTCCAGGGCCGGCCGGCCGAAACGGACAACCCCTTCTACAACCTGCTGAGCGAGGCCTCGTTCCAGGATCTCCGGCAGGGCGTGGCCGGACGGGAGCCGGTAGCTATCGAGATCACCTTCCGTAGCCGGCCGCCACCTCTGGTGGTCACCGTGCCCGAGGCGATGGGGGAGGCCATCGACCGCAACGTGACGATCCTGCGGGGACCGGGGCTGGCCGAGCCGGAGTCGGCGGCCCTGGCCGCGGCCCGGCGGGCCGTGGGGGCAGCTCGCGATGAGAGCTCCCCGCCCATCCGTCCGCTGCACTCCCTGCGCATCCTCCTGGTCCTCGTGCTGCTTCTGGTGGCCCCCGGGGCCCTGGCCCTGCCCTGGTTCGGCGTCCGCAGCCCGGCTCGAGCGGTGGCCGTGGTGCCGGCGCTGTCGGTGGCGTCGGCGGTGGCCTGGGGGGTGGTCGTCCTCGGCGTGACGGGCCGGCCCCTGGACCTGCTCTCAGCCACCGTCATCCTGGGCCTGTCCGTGGTCTCCGGGGCGGTGGCCCGCATCCTGGCCGGCCGAAGGGCGGCCCATCCGGGCTCCGGCCAGGAGGGCGGTCAGGACGGCGACCGACCACAGGAGGCCCAGCAGGAGCGCAGGGTCGTCGTGCTGGAGCCGGATGGTGTGGTCTCCGCCGGGAACGGCGACGGCCAGGAGGAATCCGTCGGCTCGAAGGACCGGGGTAGGCCGGCCGTCGACGGCAGCGGTCCATCGGCGGTCCCAGGCCTCGCGGAGCACGACGACTGAAGGCCGGCCGGTCCGGACCGTAACCCGGACCGACTCCGGGCCCGGGCGCATGACGGAAGCGGTGCCGGTGACCGGTCCCGGGGTCACGCCGGGGGACCGCTCCAAGATCGCCTGCGTCCGAGGATCGAAGCCCGGTCCGGCCGCCGCCCGCACGGCCGCCTCCTGGTCGGGCGTCACCGTCCACTCGCCCACCACGGACGCCGGGGGAGCGATGTCGCGAACACGTCGGAGGACCCACGGACCCTCTCTGGCCACCAGCGGTCCCAGGGCCACGGCCGATCCCTCGTCCGCCGGGGAGATCACCCACCCCACCCGGAACAGGTCGAACACGCGATCCGGTGGGCGGCGGAACGAGGTGGCGTTGTAGATCAGGGGGCGGGGATCCACCGCCCGCGAGAACAGCCATGGTCCTCGGAGCTGGAACGGGTCGAACCCCTGGGCCTCCTGGAGCTCGAACAGCGAGGCGCGATGGGTTCCCATGAAGCCCATCGCCTCCGGGTCCTGGCGGTTGTACGTGCCTCGCTCGGTCCAGCCGCCGGCGTCCAGGCTCAGGTACCGGGCGGCCGGATCCATGGCCATGGCCCGGGCGATCGGGCCGGGCCGGACGTACCCGGCGAGGTCGACGGGGGCGATGGGGAGCTCCAGGAGTGGCTCGCTCCGCCCGCGGGTCGACACGCCGCTGGTCATCAGGATCCCGGCCAGGCCGAGCTCGGCGGCCAGCACCATGGTCAGGCCCCAGCGGGGGGTCCTCCCCCGGAGGGCCACCGCGCCCCCCCCGATGGCCCCGGCCACGGGGATCAGGAGGGCCCACGCCGAACCGCCCACCAGCACGGCCCCGGCGGCCCACACCGCCGCCCCGGGCGCCAGCATCCAGGCCCGGCGTCGAACGCCGTCCGCCCCGAGCGCCGTCTCCAGTCCGATGGCCGCCAGGATGGCGAAGGCCACCAGGAGGCCGAAGCCGAAGCGCTCGGGCAGGTGCAGGTACCAGCCCACGGCCCCGCTCCGTCCCAGCGTGGCCTCGACCCACCTCGCCGTGGCATCCAGGGACAGGACGTAGGAGATCCCGGCGAAGGCTCCCACCCCCCACACCAGGGAGCGTCGCCTGCTCCACAGCGCGGCGCCGGCCAGGGCCGGGATGACCAGCCCCACCGAGGCCCCGGGCGACAGGGCCAGCCGGAACACCCATCCCGGGTTGAGCCCCTGTCCGAACAGACCCAGGGCGCCGGAACTGCCCTGGAGGTCGCCGAACCCCCCGGCCAGCATGGTGTCGCCGGCGGCCAGGAGCCGGGGGACCAGGGCCCCCGCGGCCACGGCGAGCACCGCAGCGACCGCGAAGCCGGTCAGCGAGGCGGCCTGGCGGAGGCTCCGCCGGCCCCGGCGGACGTCGGCTGCCAGGCGGAACACCCAGTACGCGGCCACGATCAGGCTCCCGCTGGCCAGCCCGTTGCTGATGTGCGCGGTGGCCAGCTGGGTCCAGGCCACCGCCAGCGCCGCCGTCCAGCCCAAGCGGGCCCTCGTGCTGGTGGCTCGGAGGAGCCCGGCCGAGGCGGCCAGGGTCACCGCCGTCCATGCGAACGACATGGCGAACGGGAGCGACACCGCGAACCGGGACCCGGCGATGGGCAGGGCCAGGGCCATCCCCCCGGCCGTGGCCGCGGCCCTCCCCAGGCTCTCCGTCCGGAGGAACGCGTACAGGCCGAGCCCGGCCAGCACGGGCTGCAGCACCACGAACCCCCGGAGGGCCACATCGCAGGGGAGCGCGGTGTAGAGGGCCATGGCCGGCAGGTGCAGCCACCCGGATTGGGGATCGGCGGCGAAGGGCGCACCGGCCAGGAAGTGAGGGTTCCAGGAGGGGATGTCCGCGGCCGCCAGGCGCTCGCCCAAGTGGCAGTGGGTGGGGAGCCAGTAGGGGAGCACGTCCGGGTGACCGATCGACACCGGGCCCGGCAGGAGCCAGTCGCGCAGCACGATGAGCACGAGGAGCACGATCGCCGCCGGTCCGGCCAGGCGCACAACGCGGGCCCACCGCGGGGTCAACGGCGGCCCCGCCGTCGGAGGGCCAGGGCCCACGCCGTGAGCGCGGCCAGGACCAGGCCGGACCCGGCGGCCCCGGCCCCGATCCACGGATCACGGAACCGGAGGTCCACCACGTGGCGGCCCTCGGGGACCGGGACCGCCTGGAGGAAGCCGTCGGCCCGCAGGACCTGGGTCTGGCGCCCGTCGATGCGGACCTCCCAGCCCGGGTCGTATTGATTGCGCACCAACAGGATCGCCGGAGCGGCGGCCTCGACCTCGACCCGGGCCCGGGACCGGTCCAGCCATCGGAAGGAGGCGGTCCCGCCGGGCCCACCGGGGTGGATGCCCGGATCCGTCTCCAGGGCGACCACGGCCGGATCCCGGCCCTGTTCGAGCAGGTCCTGGATCCCATCCTCGGTTACCCGCCAGGATGTGTGCAGCGATGCTCGGGGAGGAGCGTCCAGCGCGTAGAGCGTCCACCCGCGGTCGGTCCGGACCGGCCGCGCCCCGGGAACCGGAGACCGGCCGGCGGGGCCGATCACGAAACCCACCTGCAGCCGGTCCAGCGCGATCGGGGGCGGGTCGGCGAACACCGATGCGTTGTACTTCTGCCGGACCTCCGGCTGCGAGGCCCGGACGAACCGCCACCACTGGCGCGGCTGGACGGGGTTGTAACCCTGCCCGTCCTCCAGGCCCAGCAGCACGCCACGCTGGTTGGCCAGCAGCCCCCACCGGGGCGGCTCCTGCGCCTCGAGGTAGCCCCGATAGCCCACCGCGGAGGGATCGATGCCCAGGAACCGGACCGGCTCCGACCCACGGATCGCCTCGGCCAGCGGCGTGGTCCGCAGGTACCGGGCCGGGTCGAGACGAGGCTTCAGGACGGGGCTGAATGGCCCTGCGCTGCCGGTCCAGGGCAGGCCCGGGATCTTCTCCTGCCGGGTGCCCTGACCGATCAGGGCGCCCGCCGACAGGTCGACAGCCAGGATCAACGGCAGGAGCCCCAGCAGGGCGGGCCGCCGGTCGGCGGCCAGGAGCGCCAGGAGGGCCACGGCGCCTCCGGCCAGGGCCAGGGAGACCCGGCCGGGCCGGGCCCCGGCCAGGAACGGGGCCACGGCGACCACCACGGCCGAGGCTCCCACGACCCGGCGGCGGCCGAGGACGCCGCGTCGCCATCCCTCCAGGCCCAGGGCGGCGAGGATAGGCAAGACCAGGAACAGCCCGTAGCGGAACCGTCCGGGCTCGTGGATGTAGAGGTCCGTGAATGGGAGGGGGCGCAGGACGTTGGCCACCACCCGGAGGGAGAGGGCGTACGTGAGGGCTCCCACCGCAGCCAGGGCCACCACCGCGGAGCGATGGGGCCGGGAGCGGACGGCCAGGGGAACCAGGGCCAGGGTGAGCAGGCCCATGAACGGTCCGGGCGGGGCGAGGAAGACCCGCGGCCAGCTGACCCGAGCGGCCGCGCCGACGGCTTCACCCGCAGAGGCCGCGCCCGAGAAGGCCGCCGCCTGGTGCTCCATCTCCTCGTAGCCGAGCCACAGGCTGGTCCGGGGCAGGTAGGCGAACCGAGGGAGGAGCACCGCCAGGTTCACCAGGGGGAGCGCCGCGACCAGGAGACCCGCCGCGGCCAGCCCCGCCCCGCCCCGCGGGAGCATCCGGCGACGAGCCACGACGTAGGCCGCCAGGATCAGCGTGGCCAGCTGGAGTCCGTGGCTCAGGTGGGCCCCGGCCACCTGCCCCCAGCTCGCGGCCACGGCGATCGTCCAGCCGATCCGCCCGGCCCAGGACCCGGCGCGCACCCACCGAGCGGCGGCGGCCAGCATCACCGCGGTCCAGGCCACGGAGCCGCCGAAGGGCACCGTGAGGACCAGGCGAGACCCCGCCATGGCCAGGGCCATGGCCAGCCCCCCCAAGGTGGCCGCCACCCTCGAGGTACGCTCCGCTCGGAGGAACGCGTACACCCCCAGGCCGGCCAGGAGGGCGTGCAGCACCAGCACCCGCGGCAGGGCCTCGGCGCACGGCAGGAGCCCGTGCAGGGCCATGGCCGGCGCGTACATCCAGCCGGACTGCGGATCGGCCGCGAAGGGGAAGCCCGTCATCACGTGGGGGGTCCACACCGGAACGTGCCCCGAGGAGATCGCCTCGCCCAGGAAGCAGTAGTTCGGCAGCCACTGCGGCAGCAGGTCCACGT
>DASWKD010000046.1:0-5256 GCA_036396815.1 Actinomycetota bacterium
GTGCTCGCTGCTGGGCGTGGCCAGCCCCAGCCCCTGCGTGGACTTCCAGGAGCGCATCGCCGGGGACGACCTGCTGATCCGGATCCTGATGCTGTCCCAGGATCCGAAGTACCAGGGCTAAGAGCGCGAGGGCAGGGGGAGGGAGACCACGCCGGCCGCCTCCAGGACCGGTGCGGCTTCCTCCTCCAGCCGGGCGCCCCGGGGCTCATCGCCCCGGGCCCGGGCCACCTCGGCCAGGGCCCGCAGCGTCAGCGCCGCCTCGAACCCGGCGTCGCGGGCCCGGGCCACGTCGAGGCTCCGCTCCAGCTCCCGGTGGGCCGCGTCGGGGTCGCCGGCCAGCAGCGCTGCCTGACCGAGCACCCTCCGCAGGAGGGGCTCGTGGACCTGGGCCGGCTCGATCGAGGCCGCCCGGTCCAGGGTGTCCCGGGCCAGGCCGGCGGCCCCCGTCGCATCGCCCATCAGGACCCTGACCTCGGCCACCCGGGCGTCCACCGCGACCAGGTCGTGCGAGGCGCCCACGTAGCCGAACTCCGCTCCCGCCTCCCCGAGATGGTCCAGCGCCTCCTCGTGCCGCCCCGCCCTGGCCGCCACCCGCCCAAGCAGCAGCAGAGCGAACGCCACCCCGCTCCGGTACCCGGCGGCTCGCCACACCCGGAGGGCCTCGCGGATGCGCCGCTCCGCCTCCTCCAGGTGGCCCTGGTCGGCCAGGATCTCGGCCACGTTGATCGTGCCGAACGCCGCGTTCACCGCGTCGCCGGTCTTCTCCCGGACCGCCCGGGCCCGCTCGTAGAAGGCCACGGCCTCGTCCCACCGGCCCCGCTCGTAGGCGAACCCACCCAGGTTGTTGAGGACGTTGGCCTGCCCGGCCAGGTCGCCCAGGTCCTCGAAGATGGCCAGGGCCCGCTCGGAGTGGGTGGCCTCGTCCAGGCGGCCCTGGAGCACGTAGGCCCAGTCCAGGAGGTAGGAGGCATGGGCCAGGACGTCGTCGGCGCCGGACTCCTGGGCCTCCTCGATGGCCCGGTGGCACCAGGCCACGGCCTCCGCGCTGCGTCCCTGCTCCTGACGGACCGAGGCGTACCACGCCGAGAGCCGGGCCCGCTCCCGGGCCGCGTCGGGGCCGGACACCTCGGCCAGGGCGCCGTGGCCCCGGGTCAGGCGGCGGAGGGCGTCGGTGAACCGGCCGGCCCGGCGGGCCACGCCGGCTTCCTTGCGCAGGAGGTTGGCCTGGGCGATCGGATCGCCGGCCCGGAGGCGCCGGGCCGTGCCGTACGCGGCAGTGGCCCCGGCGAACTCGCCCATCCGGGCCCGGACGTCGCCCAGCGACTCCCACAGCCCGGCGGTCACCTGATCGGGCACCGTGTCCAGGCCCCGCGCCGCGCGGAGGCCCCGCTCGTAGAAGCTGGCCGCCTCCACGTTGGCGTACACGGCCTCGGCCCGGCCGGCGGCCACCCGGGCGTAGATCCAGGCCGAGGCGTCCCGGCCGGCCTCGGAGTAGTGCAGGGCCAGGGCCTCGGCGTGGTGGTTCACGTCCGGGAAGGCCGTCCGCTCGATCCGCTCGCCGACCCGGGCGTGCAGCTCCCGGCGCAGCCGGTAGGGGAGCCGTTCGTAGGCCACGTCGCGGATCAGCGCGTGGCGGAACCGGTACGCCTGACCATCGGGGGCCAGGAAGGCCTCCAGGCGGGAGAAGCACCCCATCGCCGTGGCCTCGTCCTCCAGGACCGCGGTGGCCAGGTCCGGGTCGAAGGCCGGGCCGAGGACGGCCAGCCGGCGCAGGGCGTCGCGGTCGGCGGGCGGCAGGCGGTCGATCCGGGCGGAGATGGCGCTCTCCACCGTGTCGGGCAGGTCGCCCTCGGTCCCCCGCGAGGCCAGGAGCTCGCGGAGGAACAGGGGGTTGCCGCCGGCCCGCTCGGCCAGGGCCCGGGCCTCGTGGGGATGCAGGGGCCAGGCCTCGGTCTCCGTGGCCACCAGGGCAGCCGCGGCCTCGGCGGGGAGCGGCTCCAGGCGCACGGTCAGGGTGCGCTCCGGGGGCAGGCGCAGGGAGGTTGGCGTGTCCCGCCGCGTCACGCACACCAGCCAGGGCCGCTCCTCCCCGTCCACGGCGGCGGCCAGCAGGTCGGCCGTGGCGTCGTCCAGCCAGTGGGCGTCCTCCACGATCAGCAGGACCGGGCCGGAGACCATGGCCGTGACCAGCCCGAGCACGGCATCCTCCAGCCGGTCCCGCCGGAAGCGGCTCTCCAGGTCCCGGGTCTGGGGCGTGTCGGGCAGGTCCAGGCCCAGGACCGCGCCCAGGAGCGGCAGCCACGGCTCCAGGCCCGTCCCGTCCACGGCCTCCCGGAGACCCTGGGCGGCCCGCTCGTCGGAGGCGTCGGGGGCGATGCCGGCCAGGTCCTGGAGCATGACCCGGAACGGGTAGTACGGCGTGGAGGCCTCGTACGCCTCGGCGGCCGTGCGGAGGACCGTGACACCCTCGGCCCGGGAGGCCACCTCCTCGACAAGCCGGGTCTTGCCCAGGCCAGGTTCCCCGATCACCTCCACGGCCTTGGGCGTCCCCGGCCGGGCCCCCTCCAGAGAGGCCAGGATCCCCCGGACCTCGTCCTCCCGTCCGACCAGGGGGCTCGAGGTGGAAGTGGCCTCCGGACGGCCGGCGCGGATGGCCCCCAGGCGCACCGCGTGGACCGGCCTGGCCTTCCCCTTGACGGTGAACGGCGGCAGCGGCTCGGTGTGGAAGGGGGTGCCCGACCGCCCCACGACCTCCGGGGCCACGATCACCTCGCCGTCCCCCGCTCTGGACATGAGCCGGGCGGCCAGGTTCACGGCGTCCCCCATCACCGTGTACGTCCGGCGGAACGAGGGGCCCACGTCCCCCGCGAACACGTGCCCGCGGTTCACGCCCACCCGGATGGGGAGGGGCGGGGCGCCGTCCACGATGGCCCGCACGGCTCGCAGGAGGCGGCCGTCCGGATCGGACCGGGCCACCGGTGCCCCGGCCACCAGGATGACCTTGGCCCCGTCCCTTGCGATGTCGGTGCCCAGGAAGGTGATCCCGTAGGCGTCGGCTGCCTCCTGGGCCGCGGTGATCACGGCGTGGAGGTCGTCTCGCACGGCCCGGGGTCCCGAGGCCCGCAGGCGCGTGTCCACGCCGCCCACGTGGAGGAAGGCGATCGCGCACAGGCGGTGCTCCCGCTCCTGGCCTCCGGCCAGCAGATGCTCACGGAGGGCGGTGGGCAGGGCGGGAGCCAGGTCCGGGCCGTGGGGCTCGGGACGCATGGCCGGCCCGGTCCGGCCCGCGGGCGTCCCGGCCAGCAGGACCCCGGGTCCGACCTGGCGTCCGCGGTGCCGGGCCGGAAGGGCCACGGCGGCCTCGGGGCTCAGCAGGATCTGCCCCGCCGAGGCCGCGGACTCCATGGCCACGGTCCGGCTCACCGCGGGCCCGGCCATCATCAGCTCGTGGTGGGAGCGGCCCACCAGGAACAGGTGGAACGCGCCGGTGTGGACGCCCACCGACATCCGGAGGGTGACCTTGCCGGCCGTCGTGTCGATGTGCCCTCCGGCCCGGAGCGCGGCCCGCATCCCCGCGGCCGCACGGGCCGCCCGGAGCGCGTGCTCGTCGCCGGAGAAGAAGAGCAGGAGCGCGTCGCCCCCGAACTTCAGGAGCTGGCCTCCCTCGCCGTAGGCCACGCCCAGCAGGACCGAGAACCGCTCGTCGATGACGTGGGCCACTTCCTCGGCGCCCACCTTCCCGTGCCGGGCCAGGCGCTCCGACATCGTGGTGAATCCCGAGACGTCCACGAAGGCCATGGAGCCGATCGCCTCGCGGGTGGCCGGAGTCTGATGGCCCCACCCAGTGGCCAGGCGGGGGACGTATGCGGCGAGAGGGTCCATGGGCCCCCATCATGGGAGGAGGGGACGAACCTGACAAGGCTCGGGGCCGGGCGGCGTACGGCCCGGGCGGTACGCCCGATTTGTGCACTCGCCCAAAGGTCCCGGCCACGTCCGCGTCGAACCCCTCGGCCACCAACCGAGGGAGGGGACATGCGACCGAGGACCCTGGCCGCGGCGATGGCTGCGGCGATCACCCTGACCATGGTGCCGGCTCCGGCCGGCGCCGTTCAGCAGCCGGAGCCGGACGAGGCGCCGCTGCCCGACGTGGACCGCCGGGTGGGACGCATCCTCCCCGACGCCGGGCAGGTGGCCATGGCCCGCGACCTGGGAGCGGCGGTGGACTGGAACCGTTTCGGGACCCCGGCCTCGCTGATCCGGTACGGCGGGTGGCTGGCCACCGGCCTGGACGGCAGCGCGGTGGACGTGGCCCGGACCTTCGTCCGCCGCCACCGCGCGCTGTTCCGCCTGTCCGCGCAGGGCTTCAGGGACCTCGAGGTCCTGGCGGACGCCCGGATGGCGGGCAGCGACGGCCACGCGGTGATCTTCACCCAGACCTGGGGCGGGCTGGCCTCGGGCTGGGACGGGCTGATCACGGTGGGCGTCACCGGCGGGAAGGTGGCCTACGTGTCGTCCTCGGCGCTGGGCGACGCGCCCGCGCCCGCTCCGGTCACCCTCGGCGCGACGGACGCGTGGCTGCGCGCGGCCCGGGACGTGGGGATCAACCGCACAGCGGTGGACGTGGGTCCGATGCGCGGGGACGGCGGATGGCTCACGTTCACCGCCGCCGGCCTGCGCATGCCCCAGCGGCTGCGCCAGGTGGCCTTCCCCATGATGGGGACGGTCCGCACGGCGTGGGAGGTGGACGTCCGCGACTTCGGGCCCGACGTCAACCTCCTGTACACCTCGTTCGTCGATGCTCGCACCGGCCGGATCCTGTTCCGGCACAACCGGGTGACCTACGAGGAGGATCCCGCCGCGGCCCGGTGGCGGATCAACCTGGCCTACCCGAACCTCGACTTCTCCTCCACGGACACCCGGCGGATCGCCTGCTTCGGCGTCCCCGGCCCCGGGGTGCCGTGCGACCTCTCGATGCGCACGGATGCCTCGCCGGCCGGGTGGGACACGACGGCCACCACCGGCGTGACCACCGGCACGGTGACCGGGAACAACGCCCAGAGCCAGCAGGCCTGGGGGATCGGCGGAGTGGAGTCGGTGTTCCGGCCCCAGAGCAGCACCCGGGAGTACCTGTACCCGTGGACGAACCAGTGGCAGGCGGAGAAGTGCAACCCGGCCACCACGTTCGTCTCCCCCCAGCGGATGGACAGCGACGCGGCCCAGGCCAACCTGTTCGTGGCTCACAACCGGATGCACGAC
>DASWKD010000047.1:0-3706 GCA_036396815.1 Actinomycetota bacterium
CCAGGCGCACCAGGCGGAACGTGAGGCCCTCTGCTGAGACCCGGCGGGCCTCGATGTCGGCGCTCGGGAAGCGTTGTCGGGCCAGGTGGAACAGGAACGGGAACCCGTGGATCGACACGTTCGGCGCCGCCGACAGGGCCAGCTCGTCCTGCAGCCGCCCCTCCAGGGTGTTCTGGACGACGAGCCGCGTGGCGATGTCGGCGCCCACGACCAGGACGACCAGCGCGGTGAGGGTCCCGGCCAGGGCCTTCCCCGCGCGGCCGGCCACGTCAGCCTCCCGTCACGTGGTCGACCTCGATGCGAAGGATCAGCCGGACCATGCCCGGCTTCATCCCCTGGTAGTCGTGGCCGGCGTACTTCCGGGACAGCGCGTCGATGTGCGCCCGGGCCCCCTCCTCGGTGATCTCGACCACGCGGCCCCGGATCGTGACCTCCTCCTCGCCGCGGGACAGGTCGCGGATCGACAGGGCAACCCGGGGATCCCGGCGCACGTTGCGCTCCTTCAGCCGACCGGCCGCCGTATTCACCAGAACGTGGTCGCCGTCCACGTCCACCCAGACCGGTGAGACCTGCGGCGAGCCGTCCTTCATCAGCGTGGCGAGATGGGCATAGTTCGGGGCTTCGAGCACCCTGCGGACGGCGTCGGTCAGGGGAACGGCCACGGCACCTCCCTGGTCGGGGACCCCGGAAGCCTACCCGTCTTCGAGGACCCCCTCCAGGGTCAGCAGGTGCTCCTTCCGGTACAGGCCTCCGGTGTAGCCGCCCAGCCCGCCGCCCGAGTGCACCACGCGGTGACAGGGGACCACGATGGGGATCGGGTTGGAGCCGAGGGCGTTGCCCGCGGCCCGGGAGGCCCGGGGGCTCCCCGCCCGCGAGGCCATCTGGGCGTAGGTCCGCAGAGACCCGAACGGGATCCGGGCCGTGGCCCGCAGGACCTTCCGGGTGAAGCCGGGCGCGGTCAGCCGCCAGTCGATGGGCAGGTCGAAGTCGTGCAGGCGACCGGCGAAGTACCGGTCCAGCTGGCGGCGGACGGGGTCCACGAGCTTGGGGAAGGACAGGACGCGCGGCGAGACCCGGCGGGCCAGGTCCTCAAGGACCAGGTCCTCGTCGCCGTAGGCCAGCCGGACCAGACCCCTCGGGGTCACGCCCACGGTGAGGGTGCCCAGCGGCGAGTCCACGGCGCCCACGGCCACGTCGACCAAGCCGGCCCGCGACGCGCGGAGGCTCAGGCGGTCCGCGGCGGCGGCGGCCGCTCGCTCGAAGCTCGGCGTGGGGATGTTCATGTCGTCACCACCTCTCGGAGGGCCCGGAGGCCCTCCCGCACGCGCTGCCGGGCCGCTGCTTCCGTGCAGCCCAGCACCGCTCCGATATCCCGGTACGGGAGGTCCTCCACGTACCGGAGGAGGATCGCCGCCCGCTGGCCTTCGGGCAGGGCCACCACGTCCCGCCACAGCCCCGGGTCCGAGAGCGGCGCGTCCGGCGCCGGAGCGTCGGGGACCCGTTCGACCGGAACCGGCCGCCTCCGCCGGCCGCGGTGGGCGTCCATAGCCTTGCGGTGGGCGATGGTCAGCGCCCAGGCACGCAGGTTCCGTCCGTCGGCCCGCGGGTACGCCCGCAGGGCGGCCAGGAACGTCTCCTGGAAGCAGTCCTCGGCGTCCTGCGGCCCCACCAGGCCCACCAGGAACCGGTACACGGCCCCCCGGTGGGCCTCCAGGAACGTCTGGAACGGCGGCACCTCCACGCCCTGTGAACGTCCGCGAGGCCGGGTCCGTGAGGTCACGCCAGCGCGTCGCGGATCCGTGCGGTCAGGCGATCGGCGAAGGCCGGGGTCAGGCCGTCCTCGGCGTGGCCGAACCGCGACGAGAGCATGAGCCGCTTGGGCTCACCGGCCCGCTCGTACAGGCGCTGAGCCACGTCCACCAGGAACAGCCGGTCGTCCACGCCGTGGACCACGATCACCGGGGTGGGCGCGATCTTGCCCACGACCTCCTCGGCCGTCTCCGGCGGATCCCAGGTGTCTGTCAGCCGGTACCCGAGGGCCCGGGCCAGCGCCCGGCCGGTCCGGGTCCCCGTGATCTGGTGGATCCGCCGCGTGCCCGGAGTGTCGGAGCCGTCCCACGAGGCCGGGGCGGAGATCGACACCACCGCGTCCACGCCGCCGAGCAGCGCCGCGTGCCGGATCACCGCGGTCCCGCCCATCGAGATGCCCACCGTGACCACCCGCTCAGCGCCTTCCCGCCGAGCCAGGGCAGCCACGGCGTCCACGTCGAAGATCTCGTGGTGGCCGTAGGTGCACACGCCGCCGCTGTCGCCGTGCCCGCGGAGGTCGACGGCGTACACGGTGAACGCTCGGGCCAGGGCTTCCGCGAACGCCGCCACCCGCCGCTTGCGGTGCCACCCCAGGAAGCCGTGGCACAGGACCACGGCGGGCCCGCCCTCGCCGAGGCGGGTGCCGGACAGGCCAACGCCGTCCTCGGTCCGCACCCGGAACGCGGCGGCGGGCACCCGGTAGGGCCGGGACAGGAGGCGCTGGGGGACGGCCATCGGCCCAGGGTACCCGGTCTGCTACGCTCGGCCCGTTGCGTCGCATCGTCTTCCTGACCGAGCGCTCCCCGGACCAGGTCCTCCCCGCGGCGCTGGCCCTTGGCGCCGATGTGAAGACCGAGTCCCCGGTTCCCGATGCCCTCGGCCGGCTCCCCGACCTGGAGCCCGACGTGATCGTTGCCGACGCCGTCGAGGATCCCCAGCGGGCGTTCGACCTGCTCACCGCCCTGACCGCCGCAGGCGGCGCCGTCGGCCGGATCGCGGTTGTAGCCCGCGACGACCTGGAGCGGCTGGCCTGGCACCAGGCCGCCGACGAGATCCTGTTCCCCGACGCCTCCGTGGCCGAGGTCCGGGTCCGCCTGGCCCTGCTGGCCGCCCGCCGCGGCGAGGCCGGGCACGCCGTGGTCCGCCTCGGTCCGGTGACGATCAACGTGGAGACCTACCAGGTCACCGTGGGCCGGCGGCGGCTGGACTTGACCTACAAGGAGTTCGAGCTCCTTCGGTTCCTGGCCCAGAGCCCCGGCCGGGTGTTCTCCCGGGTGGGCCTGCTCCGCGAGGTATGGGGCTACGACTTCTACGGCGGCACGCGGACGGTGGACGTCCACATCCGCCGCCTCCGGGCCAAGCTCGGCCCCGAGCACGAGCACCTGATCGAAACGGTCCGCGGCGTCGGCTACCGCGCCGCCAACGGCTAAGACATGGAGGAGCGTTCGGATCCTCCCGGCGGGGCCTCCGCTTCCAGCAGCGCACTCGTCATCACAACCATCGCCGGGCTGGGGTGCTTCATCTGCCTGCTCACCGCGTTCCTCTTCTTCTGGGGTGGCGAACTGGAGCCTTGTCGCGGAGAGCGGTTCACCTATCGTTCGGCCTGGCTGGTGGCCTTGCCCGCCCTCGCCGGAGCCGGCGCCCTCCTCGCCATCACGGTGGGAGCTCTCAGCCGTGTGCGGGGGCGGGACTGGGGAGCCACTCGTCGCGCCGCTGCCGTCGCGGCAGTCATCGCCGTGCTCGCTCTCGGCCTGGTCGCCGGTCTCGGAGCCAACGACGAGGTGGGTCACCAACGGTCGAACCTGTGCGGTCCGTAACGCAGAATTAACGCTCCGGAAACCACCGGGCAATCCGGTCCGCGGTACCCTCCGGCCAGGCAACCGAAGGAGGGGGAATG
>DASWKD010000048.1:0-4668 GCA_036396815.1 Actinomycetota bacterium
TCCGTGACCCGGAGCTCCAGCCCCGGACCGGCGGCGGGGACCGCCCCGGCCAGGACCTGGAGGTCGGCCAGGCGGGCCCGGGCCTCCTCGATCAAGAGGTCCTCCCGGCCGGCCTCGGAGCCCAGGCGGGCCTCCTGGACCCGGAGCGCCGCCACGTCGCGGGCCAGCCTGTCGGCCTCGGCGTTCAGGTCGGCCAGGATCCGGGTCAGGTCCTCCACCGACTCGGCCTCCAGACGGCCCGTGGAGGAGCCTCGGTCGCTGGCCTGGATCCCCACCAGCAGGCCGACGAGCACGGCCACCATCACCAGCAGGGTCCTGGTCCGAAGACGGCTGGGGGGGCGCATGGTGGGCCCCCGGGCCTCCCGCCAGGCCGGACGGACCGGCTCCCAGTCCAGCGTCATTCCCGGAACAGATGCCGTCGGATGGCCGCCAGGCTCTGGAACATCCTGACCCCGAACACCACGATGACACCCAGCCGCAGGTCGGGCGCACCCAGGCGGTCCCCCACCCACACCACGAACGTGGCCAGCAGGGTGTTGGCCACGAACGCCACCAGGAACTCGCCCTCGTGGTAACCGCCCTCGAACCGGGCCCGGGCCCCCTCGAGCACGGTATCCAGGGCGGCCACCACCACCACCGGGAGGTACGGGGCCAGGGCGGCCGGCAGGGTGGGCTCCAGCAGGAGCCCCAGGACGATGCCTGCCACCAGCGCCCCCAGGGCGATCACGCGGCCTCCGGGCGGGCGTGCCGGAGGTCCGGCGTCGCGGCCAGGGCCGGAACCCGGAGCGCGGACGAGGTGGCGACCTCGAACCCCAGTCCGTACACCTGGGTCCACACCTGGAACCGCTGGCCCACGTCCGATGCGGACAGGCGCCGGGACAGCGCGGCCCCGTCCCCCAGGGCCACCACCCGGTACGGCGAGGCCACGGCCCCATAGTTCACCAGGATGCTGCCGCCGGCCGACCGGATGGCCGTGGTGGCCACCACCCGGCGGCCGTTCACCGCCACGGCCTCGGCCCCGGCCCGCCACAGCTCGTTCACCACCAGCTGGAGGTCCGCGTCCTGGATGGTGAGGTCGGCGGAATCGGCCCGGGTGGCCGGGGCCCGGGGGCTGTCGGACAGCGTGACCGTGACCCCGGGACCGCGCAGGGCGCCCAGGCCCGCCGAGAGCCGGAGAGCATCGACCCGCTCCAGCAGGCTCCGGAGCTCGGCGGACCCCCGGCCGGCCTGCTCCTCCACGCTGCGGAGCTCCCGGGCCAGGCGGCCGGCCTGTCCCGACAGACGACCGATCTCCTGCTGGCGGGATGTCACCAGGGATCGGAGGGCTTCGGCCCGCCTGGGAAGCTCGCGGTCGCGGATCCGCTGCTGGACGAAGGACGCGGACACCAGGAAGCCGAGCAGGAGCAGGACCACGGCCAGCCCCGCCTGCGCCGGAGGGCCGGGCGCTCGGGCCATGGGCTAGCCCCGGAGCTCCTCGACCAGGGCGGCGAACTCGTCGGCCAGGGCCTCGGCCCTGGCCCCGTCGCCGGCCTCGGCCCACACGCGGACCACGGGCTCCTGGGGATGGGGGACGACCAGGGCCCAGTCCTTCCCCCGGTACGTCTTGAGGCCGTCGATGGTCACCGTCTCCTCGTCGTCCAGCCGCTCGACCATCCGGCGCATCACGGTCCCCTTGTGCTCCCAAGGCGTGGCCACGTCCTTCCGGACCAGGTGGGGCACGGGGAGGCCGCCCACCACGTCCTCCAGCCTGGCATCGCTCCGGGCCAGGAGCTCCAGGAGCTTGCCCAGGCTCATCACCGCATCGTAGGAGGCCAGGAAGTCGGGGAAGATGTAGCCGCCGCCCTCGGCCCCGGCCAGGACCACGCCCTCCTCCTCCCCCGCCGCGGACAGGGCCGCCGGCGAGATCCGGGTGTAGATCGTCCGCCCACCGCGGGCCGCCACCAGGTCCTCCACGTGCCGGGTGGTGGAGACGGGAACGGCCACCGCGGGGCGTTCGTGCACCCGGCAGATCAGATCGACGTAGGCCAGCAGGGCCTGCTCCAGGGTCAGGATCCGGCCCGTCCCGTCCACCAGGCGCAGGCGCTCGCCGGTGGAGTCCAGCATGGCGCCGACGTCGGAGCCGCTGGACCGCACCAACCGGGCCAGCTTGTCCAGGGCCTCGTCCACCTCCTCGCGCTTCTGGAGGACGCGGTCCTCGTCCAGGACGCCGTTCACGCCGTAGATGTCGGCCCCCAACCGGCCGAACACCTGCGGCCCGGTGAGCGAGGTGGTCCCGAACCCGTAGTCCACCACCACCTTAGGGCGGGCGGCCCGCACGGCCTCCACGTCCAGGGCGTCGGTCACGCCGCGCAGGTAGTACTCACGGCCACGGGCCGGGAACGTCAGCTCGCCGATCTCGTGATGGAAGGCCCTGCGGAGGTCGTCGCGGTAGTAGGCACGCTCGATCTTGCGCTGGGTGGCCGGGTCGATGTCGATGCCCCGCTCGTCGAAGAACTGGATGTCCACCGATTGGGGGTCGAACGGCGAGGTGCGCACGGTGATGCCCCCCATGGCCCGGGCCGACCTGGCGTAGAAGCGGGTCACGGGGACCGGGACCAGCTCCAGGTCGTGGACGTCCAGGCCGGCCGCGTTGAGGCCGACCACCATGGCCCGCTTGATGATGCGAGCCGCCCGGGTGGCGTCCCGGGACGCCGCGGCCACGCTGGTCTTCTTCATCCCGCTGCCGAAGGCCAGGGCCAACCGGAGGGCCATCTCCGGGGTGACGTCGATGTTGACCAGGCCCGACACGCCGCGCTCGCCGAACAGGTTGCGGGCCCCCCGGGTCTCCCACACCAGACTCTTGGTGATCAGGGCTCCGGGGTCCACCGTCTTGAACGGGTAGACCTTGACGTTGGGGCTCAGCACGGCGCCCTCGCCCACGTAGCATTCGTCGGCCACCACCACACCCTCGTCCAACCCGGCGCCGTTCTTCACGTCGGAGTTCTTGCCCAGGACCGCGCCCCGGAGCGAGGCGGCCGGGCCCACGTACGCGTGGTCGTGGACGATGGCCCGGTGCAGGAAGGCCCCATTCTTGATGACCACGCCCTTGCCCAGGACGGTGTGCTCGCGGAGCTCGGCCCCACCCTCGACCCTCGAGTTCTCCCCCACGTAGATGGGCCCGGTGAGCTTCGCCTCTGGGTCGACCTCCGCGCCCTCCCCGATCCACACGCCGTCGGAGACCTCGAAGCCGTCGATGGTCACATTCACCTTCCGGTCGAGGATGTCCCGGTGAACCGTGAGGTAGGCGTCGAGGGTTCCCACGTCCGCCCAGTACGCGTCGGCCACGTACCCGTACACGGGCAGGCCCTTGTCCAGGAGGGCCGGGAACAGGTCCTTGGCGAAGTCGTGCTCCTGGCCCACCGGGACGTGGGCCAGGACCTCGGGCTCGATGATGTAGATGCCGGTGTTGATCGTGTCGCTGAACACCTCGCCCCAGCCGGGCTTCTCCAGGAAGCGCTCGATCCGGCCCTCGTCGTCGGCGATCACGATGCCGAACTCCAGGGGGTCCTCCACGCGCTTGAGCACCACCGTCACCGCCGCGCCCTTGTCCCTGTGGAACTTGGCCGCCTCGGTGAGATCGATGTCGGTCACCGCGTCGCCCGAGATGACCAGGAACGTGTCGTCCAGGAAGTGCTCGGCGTTCTTCACGCTGCCCGCCGTGCCCAAGGGCTCGTCCTCGGTGGCGTAGGCGATGGACATCCCCAGGTCTCCGCCGTGACCGAAGTAGGACCGGATCACCGAGGCCAGGAACTGGACGGTGGTCACGACCTCCTCGTAGCCATGGTCGCGCAGGAGCAGGAGGACGTGCTCCATCATGGGGCGGTCCAGGATGGGCAGCATGGGCTTCGGCTGGTTGCTGGTCAGGGGGCGCAGTCGGGTGCCCTGGCCCCCGGCCATGACCACGGCTTTCATGCGGCCCATGATACCCAGGGGAGCCTCCCGACCTTCCCCCGGTATCATCGAAACCTGATGTGGGCCCGTGTGGTTCTCGCAGCCGTTCCCTTGATCACAACCGCGTGCTCCGCCGCCGAGCCACCTGGGCCGATCCCCGACCGACTGGTGGCGGGGGAGCTGAGCGGCCCAACCGAGAACGAGGTCCCGCGCCATGGCCTGGCGGCCGTGCGACCCGCAGAGTGGGAAGCCGTCCACATCGCCCCGGATGGCCGGACCCTGACCGTTTCCTACGTCGGTGGCCGGAGCCCCTGCGGCCTGCTGGATGGCGTGGAGGTGAAGGAGCTGCCGGACCGCATCGTCATCACGGTGCTCCTCGGTCACCAGGCGGGAACCATCGATGAATCCGCCACCTGCCCGGACATCGGGGTCCTGAGAGCCACAAAGGTCACACTGTCGAGGCGGCTCGGTGATCGCCGGGCTGTGGACGGCGCCGTGGGGACGTCGGTGAGCTGCCAGAAGGAGGAGGGATTCATCCCCTACCCCCAAACGAAGTATGTGTGCGGGGAGTCCCCGCCCGGCTAGGTCACGCGAGGGCCTTGCGCACGTCCCTGGCGTAGGCCGCGGCGGCCACGTAGTACTCGATGGCCCCCACGATGAACCACGTCCACCCGAACACCAGGAACGCGTTCGGGAAGGCGAAGCCGAGGTTGCCCCAGGCGATGCCGCCCATCCCCC
>DASWKD010000049.1:0-2957 GCA_036396815.1 Actinomycetota bacterium
ATCTTCGATCCCCGCCTGTTCACCGCGGCGCACAAAACCCTGCCTCTGAACTCGTTCATCCGGGTCCGGTGGAACGGACGGTGTGCCACCGTCCTGGTGAACGACCGAGGGCCGTTCCACGCGGACTGGATCCTGGATCTCTCCCAGGCGGCGGCCGAGTACCTGGGCTACGACCGGGCCGGCACCGCCCAGGTCCAGGCCGATATCCTCCGCCGCCGGTAGCCGGGGGTAGGCTCCGGCCATGCCCCACGTGCTGGCCATCGACGCGGGGACCACGGGCGTCAAGGTCCTGATCCTCGACGAGACGGGCGCGGTGCGGGCCCGCGCGTACCGCGAGTTCGCCCAGTCCTTCCCCCGTCCCGGGTGGGTGGAGCACGACCCCCACGACTGGTGGGCGGCGCTCCTGGAGGCCACCCTGGCCGCCCTGCGCGACGCGGACCTCCAGGCCGCGGACCTCGCCGCGGTGGGCATCACCAACCAGCGGGAGACCACGGTCCTGTGGGACCGAGGGACCCTGGAGCCGATCTGCCCGGCCATCGTGTGGCAGGACCGCCGGACCGCTCCCCTATGCCGGACCCTGCGCGACGAGGGATGGGAGGAGCGCGTGCACCGGCGGACCGGCCTGGTCCTCGATCCGTACTTCTCCGGGACGAAGGTGGTCTGGATGCTCGAGCATGTGGAAGGCGCCCGGGAGGCCGCGGAGGGCGGGCGCCTGGCCTTCGGGACCGTGGACGCCTACGTGATGGCCCGCCTCACCGCGGGGAAGGTGCATGCCACCGACCACACGAACGCGTCGCGAACCCTTCTGTTCGACATCCACCGCCTGGAGTGGGACCGGGAGATCCTCGAACGGCTGGGCATCCCCGCGACCGTCCTTCCGGAGGTCCGGCCCTCCTCGGGGACGTTCGGGACCACGGACCCCGAGGCCTTCCTGGGGGCCGCGATCCCCATCGCCGGGGTGGCCGGGGACCAGCAGGCGGCCCTGGTGGGACAGGCGTGCTTCGAGCCGGGAGACGCCAAGAACACGTACGGCACCGGATCGTTCGTCCTCCTGAACACCGGCTCCCGGGCCCCGGCCGCCGACGGCCTGCTGACCACGGTGGCGTACTCGGATGATGAGGGCGTGCGCTACGCGCTGGAGGGGTCGATCTTCGTGACCGGCGCGGCGATCCAGTGGCTCCGCGACGGCCTCGGCATCATCCGGGAGGCAGCCGAGGCCGGCCCGCTGGCCGGGACGGTCCCCGACACCGGCGGCGTGTACTTCGTGCCCGCGCTGACCGGCCTGGGTGCCCCGTGGTGGGACCCGCACGCCCGGGGGACCATCGTGGGCATCACCCGAGGAACGACCGCAGCCCACCTGGCCCGGGCCGCCGTGGAGGCCATGGCCTACCAGACCCGCGACGTGGTGGACCGGATGGTGGCCGAGGCCGGGATGGCCCCCTCCGCGCTCAACGTGGACGGCGGGGCCAGCGCGATGGACCTCCTGTGCTCGTTCCAGGCCGACCTGCTGGGCGTGACGGTCCGGCGGCCCGTCCAGCAGGAAACCACGGCCATCGGGGCCGCGTACCTGGCCGGCCTGGCCACGGGGGTGTGGGCATCCAAGGAGGAGGCCGCGGCGGCCTGGCGCCTAGACAGAGCGTTCGAGCCGAGCGGCGAGGACCTCTCGGCGCGGTACGAGGACTGGAAGCGAGCGGTGGAGCGCTCGATGGCCTGGGACCGCTCCACGTCCTAAGCGTGACGGGATAGATGGCGCCGGGTCGGCGGATCCGGGGTCGGCGGTCCGCGGTCTCGTGACGTCACGACACCGGTGGCCCACCCGACGCCCCCGCCGACGCCCCCGCCCCCTCGGGCGGCGTCATGACGTCACGACGGAACTCCGGCGAGGCGGCGCGCTGACCTGCGGAGATGCCCGGGCGAGGGCCGTGCCCGATGCCGCGACGCCATGACGGCGCCCGGGCAGAGGGAGCCCTCCTCCCGGCATCACGACATCAGAACCCGACCGGCTGTCGGGGCCACCAGACCGGTGGGGAGCCGGGGGCCTACCGGACCGTGTCACACCCTCCCGCTACCCTTCGGGGCATGAAGCCGGGCACCGCCGCGTGGCTGTACGAGCGGGACCAGAAACGTCTGACCCTGCGCC
Source organism: Actinomycetota bacterium (assembly GCA_036396815.1). Classification (GTDB taxonomy): domain Bacteria; phylum Actinomycetota; class UBA4738; order UBA4738; family CALAEC01; genus DASWKD01. Next base: position 2,141 of record DASWKD010000049.1, read on the forward strand.
TGCCCGTCGAGATCCACGACGCGCTCATCACCCTGTCTCGGGCCACCGGGGAGAGCGCCAACACCCTCGCCGCCCGGGCCGTGCACGAGTACCTCCTGGCCAACGGGCGGTGGGAGAAGGTCGAGGCCTGGCTGCGGCGGACCGGGGAGCGCTATCGGGCCGGCCTGGACCACCCGTGGCTGACCGACTAGGGCCGCTTTCCGAGGACGTCGATCCCGGCGGAGGGGTCAGCCCGTGGGGGCCGGCTCGCGGTCCGGCAGGACCACGGTGCGGGCCCGGGCTTCCTCCTCGGCCAGCTCCTTCTTCACCCGGGCGGCGTACTCATCGACGTACTCCTGGCCGGTCATCATCATGATCTCGTACAGGATCTCGTCGCTCACCGAGCGAAGCACGAACCGGTCTCTGGGCCGGTCGGCGAACCGCTCGAAGCTGAGCGGCCGGCCGAACCGCACCCGGACCCGGCCGGGGATCGTCTTGGGGAACCGTGCGCCGATGGGCATGATCTCGTCGGTTCCCCGGACGGCGACCGGCACAACCGCCGCTCCGGACTCCAGGGCCATCCGGGCCACCCCGGTCTTTCCCCGGTACAGGCGGCCGTCGGGGCTCCGGGTCCCCTCCGGGTAGATGCCCACCACGTGCCCCTGGCGGAGGGCCTCGATGCCCGCATTGATGGCCGCCTCGCTGGCCGAGCCACCCTCCCGGCGCACCGGGATCACGTTGGCGATCTTCATGAACCACCGCGTCTTCCACGAGTCGAAGTAGTCGGCCTTGCCCAGGTACACCACCCGGCGCGGGACCAGGAGGGGGATGAAGAAGC
>DASWKD010000050.1:0-3069 GCA_036396815.1 Actinomycetota bacterium
CGGTAGTCCGCGCGCTGGCTCAGGTTCTCCCACAGCGTCTCCAGGAAGCCCAACCCCGACAGGCACGACGACTGCCGGCCCATGGCGTACGACAGCTGGTTGATCACGAACCGCGGCGAGATGCCCCGCAGCCCCTCCTCCGGGGCGGCGGCCCGGAGGTCTCGGAGGTCGCCGGCGTCCGTGTCGCCCACGTACCGGCCGTCGTACAGCTGGAGCTTCTTGCGGAGGTTCCAGCTCATGCGCGAGGGCTTGGCCAGGCGGGTCAGCACGGCCAGGGTGGCCGCCCCGGGCAGGACCAGCGGCGAGATGTGCGAGCCGCGGAGGTCGGTGTCGCCCAGCATCCGGTCGTAGATGGCGATCTCGTGGTGCACGGCCAGGACGTAGCGGACCCGGACCACCACCAGCCGGTCCTGGAGGGCCGCGGCCCGGGGGTTGTCGGCCAGGTCGCCGTACTCGGCCAGGTTCGTGTGGCCCACGATGGCCTCGTCCGCGTACATTGTCATCGGGCCGCTGAACTTGATGAGCTGCTCCTGGCTCACGGTGAGCAGGGCCGACAGGAAGCGCTCGTCCATCTTGAAGACCTCGATCAGGTCGGCGATGCCCCGGTTGGCCCGGCACAGCTCGCCGTCCAAGCGGAACGCGCGATGGGCGTCCATCTCGTCTGGCTGCTCGGGCAGGAGCGTCTCGTCCACCGTGCCCACCAGCCGGCGGATGTCCTCAGAGCCCGGATCGGTGGCCACGAACGTCCCGATCCCCACGCCCTCCGAGGTGCCGTACACCACACGCTGCACGGGGACCTTGGCCACGTCCCCCCCGTACACCTCGCGGACCAGCCACCGGCAGAACGGGCACAGGTCGCCCTCGATGCGCAGGCCCTTGAGCTCGCCCCGGTGATGCGCGGGGATCAGGTGCAGGGGGTCCTCCTGCACCGGGCAGCCCTTGATGGTGTACACGGCTCCCCGGGCCGTGCGCGTGTAGGCCTCCAGGCCGCGCTTGATCGCGTTGACCAGGGTGGACTTGCCGCACCCCGGCGGGCCGGCCAGGAGCAGGATCCGCCGCCGGACGTCCAGGCGTCGGCCGGCCGCGCTGAAGTACTCCACCACTTGGCGGACCACGTCCTCGATCCCGAACAGCTCGGACTCGAACAGGGCGTAGCTGGGCTCGCCCTCCGGGCCCGTGGCCACGCCGCCGGCCACGATGGCCTCGTAGATCAGCTCGTGGGACAGGCGGGTCAGCTCGGGGCTCTGCTGGACCCGCTGGAGGTAGGCCTCGAAGGGCATCTCCTCGGCGAGCCCCTCGGCCTCCTTCTTGATCGAGCGGAGGAGCTCACGGACAGCTGGGGTGGGCGCCCGAGAGGGCCGGGCAGCGGTCTTCCGTCGTCGTCCCGACCCTCTCGTCGCCATCATGTCCTCCCGTGCGGTTGGCTCCGCGGTATTAGAGCACCACGCCCAGGGCCGGCGCGAACGCCAGGAACACCAGCACGGCGCCCACGATCAGGACCAGCCAGCCCACGAAGGCCCGGAAGCCCTTCTGCTTGGGGGTCAGCCCGGCCGAGATGAACACGAAGGCCATGGCCACGGTCAGCAGCAGGGTGCCCAGGGACAGGGTGGTCAGGCCGTTCTCCGCATCGACCAGGGCCGCGGTGACCAGGGTCCCCACCAGGGCGAACAGGAGGCTGAACAGCCCGGTGGCCCGGTCGGCGGCGGTGTTCCACCACGTCCCGGTGCCCACCAGCAGCCCGAACACGGCGCCGGTGGCGGCCAGGCCGGTCAGGACGCTGGCCTCGGCCCCGGAGAAGCCCACCCACAGGGCCAGGATGGCCCCCGGGATCATGGCGGAGACCGCGGTGCCGCGGTTCTCGGTGAGACCGCCCCAGTACCAGCCGTACATCACCAGGATGATCCCGATCAGCAGCAGGTTCAGGTAGATCACGTGCCCTTCTCCTCTCTATGTCGGCGAACGGGTCCCCGCGCACGGGCGCGGGGTGGAACGCGGGGTCATGGGGGAGGCCGTGACCGCTCGCACAGGCGGCTCTGGGGGCGCGGGTGCGCGGAGCGCCGGGCCTGCGGGTGGGGAGGGGTGGGAAGCGGGAATCGATGATGCCCGGGGCGAAGCCCCGCGCGAATGCATCGCGGCTCGCTCACGTTCCTTCCCCTTCCGCCTCGGGCGAGGCGGAACCGAGACCAATCCTACATGCGGGTCGGGCCCGGACAAAGCAGCGCGGGGGAGAAGTTCAAGGGGCCCGGTTATGCTGGGTTCATGCTCCAGGAGCGCCGCAGGTCGCGGCAGGTGAAGGTGGGCTGGGTGGAGGTCGGGGGCGACGCCCCCATCCGGGTCCAGTCCATGACCACCACCAAGACCGCAGACGTCAACGCCACCCTCCAGCAGATGGCCGCCCTGGTGGCCACGGGATGCGAGATCGTCCGGGTGGCCGTGCCCCACAAGGAGGACGCCGAGGCCCTGAAGGCCATCGCCGAGCACGCCACGATCCCGGTCATCGCCGACATCCACTTCCAGTGGCGGTACGCCATGATGGCCCTGGAGGCCGGGATCCACGGCCTGCGGATCAACCCCGGCAACATCAGGTACCAGGACAAGGTCCGCCTGATCGCCCGGGAGGCCAAGGATCGCCGGGTCCCCATCCGGATCGGGGTCAACGCCGGGTCCCTGGAGAAGGACCTGCTGGTCAAGCACGGCCGGCCCACCGCCCAGGCCCTGGTGGAGTCGGCCCTGGCCGAGGTCCGCATCCTGGAGGACGAGGATTTCACCGACATCAAGATCTCGGTCAAGCACTCCAACCCCGCGGAGATGATCCAGGCGTACCGCCTGCTGGCCGGGGCCTGCGACTACCCGCTCCACCTGGGCGTCACCGAGGCCGGGCCCCTGCCGGCCGGGGCGGTCAAGTCGGCGGTGGGGATCGGGACCCTGCTGGCCGAGGGGATCGGGGACACCATCCGGGTCTCGCTGACCGACGACCCGGTGGAGGAGGTCAAGGTCGGCCAGTGGATCCTCGGGTCGCTGGGCCTCCGGCGGCGGGGGCTTGACCTGGTGGCCTGCCCGTCGTGCGGC
>DASWKD010000051.1:0-6729 GCA_036396815.1 Actinomycetota bacterium
CCGCGCTCCGCGGACCACGGGGAGCATCGGGACGTGCGCGTCCGCGTAGTCACGGGCGTGGCGGAGGCTCAGGGCCCAGAAGTGCGGCGGCGTCCACACGAACACGATGGCGAACATCACCCACGCGGGGGCGTCCACCCGCCCGGTGACCGCGGCCCACCCCACGAGCGCGGGCACCGCGCCGGCCGCGCCGCCGATCACGATGTTCTGGGGCGTGAGGCGCTTGATCCACATCGTGTACACGACCACGTAGAACACCGCGGCCGCGCCGGTCAGCGTGGCCGCCAGCAGGTTCACGGTGGCCGCCAGCCACAGGAAGCCCGTCGCCGCCATGGCCAGGCCGAACCGAAGGGCGGACGGTGGGGGGATCCGGAGAGCCGGGATCGGGCGCCCTCGGGTCCGGGTCATCACCTCGTCGATGTCCCGGTCCACGTAGCAGTTCATGGCGTTGGCCCCGCCGGCCACCAGCGTCCCGCCCAGCAGGGTGGCCGCCATCAGGCCCCAGGACGGCCACGACCCGAGGGCCAGGACCATGGCCGGCACCGTGGTCACCAGCAGGAGGACGATGATGTCCGGCTTCATCAGCTGGACGTAGGCCCCGGCCACCCGGCGAGCCCGGGGGCGCTCCGCCGCCACCTCTCCGGCGCGGAGCCGTCCGGTGATCACGGCCGCGGTGACCAGCGCGGCCCAGGCCAGGCTGGACAGCGAGACGTGCACGGCCACCGCCGGGGTGGCCAGCCGCGACAGCACGGCCACCGCGCCGACCATGGCCTGCACGGCCACCAGCCCGAAGGCCGTCCACGTCAGGACGCGCAGCGCCCGGCGGGGCGCCCGGCGGGCCCGCCAGGCCAGCCCGCCGGCCAGGCCGAGGGTGGCCAGGGCCAGGACCCGGTGGACGAAATGAGCCGCCGCGTGGCGGTCGCCCAGCGACGGCAGGAAGCGTCCATCCATCAACGGCCAGTCGAGGAAGGCCAGGCTGGCCCCGATGGCCCGGACGTACACCCCGGCAAGCAGCAGCAGGGCGGTGCTCCCCAGCGTCCACCACAGGAGCGAGCGGAACTCGGGCTCGGGCGGCGGCCCGGAGCCGATCGGGACCCGCACGCCGGCGGCCACGGCCACCACCAGGGCCACCAGGAGCATCGCGGTGATGAAATGGGCCATGTTCAGGGCCACCACCTGGAGCTCCCCGACCACGACCATCCGGCCCAGGCCGGCCTGCACGGCGACCACGCCCACCGCGGCCACCGCCGGTGCCAGCACGCCGCGGTCGGTCCGGGCCCGGCGCCAGGCCACCCATGCCGCGGCCACCACCAGGACGCCGACAACCACCGCGGTCAGCCGGTGCGAGTACTCGATCAGGGCGTGGTACTCGAGGGGCGGGATCCAGCGCCCGTGGCACCTCGGCCAGTCCGGGCACCCCAGGCCGGATCCCGTGGCCCGGACCACCCCGCCCACGGCCACCAGGGCCAGCGTGGCGGCGGCGGTGGTCGTGGAGAGGCGCCTCAGGAGGGTCATGGGGTGTCGGCCCGAATGATACCGCCGCGGTATAAAGGTGCGGTGCGCCGGCACCCCGTCCTCGTGACCGCAGCCCTGGCCGTCCTGCTCCCTTCCTGCGGTGGAGACGGGGCCGCCTCCGGCCCCGGGGGGGCGACCGGCCCGGCCGGGGTGGTGGCCGCCCTGTGCGACGCGGAGCGTCAGGCGGTGGACGGCGATGTCGAGGCCGCCGGGGCCACGTTCCAGGACCGAGCCCACACCGCCCTGCACCAGGTGGCCGCCGACCTCCAGGAGCGCAACGCCACCCTGGCGGGGCAGGTCCTGGAGGCCAAGCAGGGCGTGGAGCAGGCTCTGGCTCAGGGCGTGGACGGGGAGACGCTCGCCGCCCGCCTGTCCGGCCTGAACGGCGTGCTCCAGGCCTCGCTGGCGGCGACCGGCACGCCGGTGGGCGGGTGCGCGTGACGCGCGTCGCGCTGGCCGTGGCCCTGCTCCTGGGGGCGTGCACCGCCGATCGTCCCCCCCCGCCCCCGGAGCGAGGCGGGGGGCTGGTGGCCCAGGTGGCCAGCTACGAGCCCGTGGCCGGCGGGGGGAACCGCCTGATCGTGGGTCTCCTGACCGAGGACAACCTGTTCGTCAGCGGCGGCGAGGCCTCCTTCGCGCTGGCCTTCCTGGGCGAGGAGGGCGGCGCCCCCCAGCCGTCCGGGAAGACCGCGGCAACGTACCTTCCCATCGTGGAACCGGGCGCGGCGCCCCCGCCCCCCCGGCCGACGATCGGCCCCGCCTCGCAGGTGGGCCGCGGCGTGTACGCGGCGTACGACGTGTCCTTCGACCGGGCCGGCCCCTGGCAGGTCGAGGTGTCGGTGGAGGTCGGCGGCTCCACGCGGAAGGCCACGGCCGCCTTCCAGGTCCTGCCCGAGTCCCTGGTCCCCGGCGTGGGGGAGAAGGCCCCCCGCACGGAGAACCTCACCCTGGACACGCCCGATGCTCCCCCGGGGGCCATCGACTCGCGGGCCGCCACGGGCCAGGCGGTGCCGGACCCGGAGCTCCACCGGACCACGATCGCCGAGCTCATCCGGAGAGGCAGGCCCTTCCTGGCCGTGTTCGCCACGCCCGTGTACTGCGTGAGCCGGTTCTGCGGCCCGATCACCGACATGGTCGACGGCCTGCGCGAGGAGTGGGGGGACCGGGTGGCGTTCGTCCACGTCGAGATCTGGCGCGATTTCCAGGGGCAGGTCGTGAACCAGGCCGCCGCAGAATGGCTCCAGACACCCGACGGCGGGCTCACCGAGCCGTGGATCTTCCTTGTGGGCGCCGATGGGCGGGTCATCGCCCGGTGGGACAACGTGGCCACTCCCCAGGAGGTCGAGCCCTTCCTGGACGACCTGCCCGCCGACTGAGGAGGTTCGCTGGTGGAGACCGGGGCGTTCGCCCTCCCGCCCGCCTGCGCCGACATCGCGGCGCGGGTCGAAGAGACCCTCCAGGCCTTCCTGGCCGTCCAGCGCACCGAGGTGATCGGGGTCGACCCCGGGGCCGCGCCGGCCTTCGATGAGCTGGAGCGGACCGTGGCCTCGGGCGGCAAGCGCCTGCGTCCCGTGTTCTGCTGCCTGGGCTTCCTGGCTGCCGGGGGCGATCTGGGCCCGCCCATCCTCAGCGCCGCCGCGGCCCTCGAGCTCCTGCACACGTTCGCCGTGGTGCACGACGACGTGATGGACCGCTCGCCCACCCGACGGGGGGTGCCCACCACCTGGGTCCACCTGGCCGAGACCCATCGCCGCCGGAGGCTGCGTGGCGATCCCGAGGTCTACGGCATCTCGGCTGCGGTGCTGGTGGGGGACCTGGCCATCGCCCTGGCCGATCAGGCCTTCCTGGGTTCGGGCTTCGAGCCCGGTCCGCTGATGTCGGGGATGGAGCGCTACAACCGGATGCGCACGGAGATGGTGGCCGGGCAGTTCCTGGACGTTCAGGCCTCGCAGCAGGCCGGGCTGGACGAGCCCGCGGCCCGGCGCATCGCGGTCCTCAAGTCCGGCGTGTACACCGTGGAGGGACCCCTGCACATCGGGGTCGTGCTGGGGGAGGGCAGCCTCAGGCTCCTGGACCCCCTGACCGAGTACGGCGTGGCTCTGGGCGAGGCGTTCCAGCTCCGCGACGACGTCCTGGGCCTGTTCGGCGACCCCCAGGTCACCGGCAAGGACCGGCACTCCGACCTGCTCGAGGGCAAGCGGACCGTGCCCATGGCCCGGGCTGTGGCCGCGGCCTCGCCGGAGGACCGGGCCTTCCTGGAGGAACGCCTGGGCCACGCCGACCTCACCGCCAAGGAGGTGGAGCGGATGCGGGCCATCGTCCGCTCCTCCGGGGCCCTGGAGGGGACCCTGGAGCTGATCGACGGGTTGGGGGGCCGGGCCCGGGGAGCCCTGGAGCACGCCGCCCTCCCGGGCTCCGTCCGGGATCTCCTGGCCCAGATGGTGGAAGCCCTGGCCGCCCGCCCGATGTAGGACCCGAGGATGGTTGCCTCGGCCCCATCCGTGTGGGACAACGGTCCGGTGAACCTCCTCGACGCGAGACGTGTGTTCAGCGACCTCCAGGTCATCCAGGTGGCCACCACCCGCGTCGACGGCAGCCCCCACGTGGTGCCCCTGTGGTTCGTGTGGCGCGACGAGGCGGTCTACGTCTCCTGCCGCCGAGGCTCCACCACCTGGCGGGCCGTGGAGCGGGATCCGCGGGTGGCGCTCTCGTTCAGCGTGGGCCAGGCCTGGGACGAGCTGGCCGGGGCCGTGGCGTACGGGCGGGCGGACCCCCTGGCCGCCGATCATCCCGCGCTCCGAGGCGTGATGTCCTCATGGTTCGAGAAGTATCGGGGCCTCCTGGCCGGCGAGGCCTTCCGCCGGTACGCCCGGGACGTGGAGACCCCGGGCATGCTCCGGGTCCGGCCCCACCGCCTGATCACCTGGGACCACGCCCGGGCCCCCAGCCGGGATCAACAGGCATCCCAGGCCTGATCCGATTGTCAGCCCCGCGCGGCGAGGAGTAGCATCCCGCTTGTGAAGGATTTCACAAGCGCGTTGGAGCCATGAGCCGGACCGACGTGCTCGTGGTGGGCGCCGGACCGGCCGGGTCAGCCACGGCCTACCACCTGGCCCGGCGGGGCGTGGACGTCGTGGTGTGCGACAGGGCCTCGTTCCCCCGGGAGAAGGTGTGTGGCGACGGCCTGACGCCCCGGGGGGTCTCGGCCCTCCAGCGGATGGGCGTGGATCCCACCGAGCCGGGGTTCGTGCGCATCGACGGCCTCCGGGTTCGCGGTGGGGGCGTCCGCCTGGAGCTCCCCTGGCCGAGGGTCCGCTCCCAGCCCAGCTTCGGCGTGGTCCGGACCCGCCACGACCTGGACCACCTCTTGGTTCAGCGGGCCCAGAAGGCGGGGGCAAGGGTGTGGGAGGAGACCGAGGCCGCCGAGCCCCTGATCGGGCCCGACGGCTGGGTCGGGGGCGCTTCCTTGCTGCGCGGGGCCCGCGACCAGGAGCGTACCCCGGAACAGATCCGGGCCCGGTTCGTGGTGGCCGCCGACGGCGCCGCGTCCCGCTTCGCCGGCCGGGCCGGGGTCCGCAGGGACCACGCCGCGCCCCTGGGCATCGCCGCCCGCCGGTACTACCGCACGAACCGGTACCAGGATGGGATGTTCGAGTCCTGGCTGGAGCTCCGGGACGGCGACCGCCTGCTGCCCGGCTACGGCTGGGTGTTCCCCGTGGGCGACGGCATCCTCAATGTGGGCGCGGGCCTGTTGAACAGCTACCCGGGCTTCCGCGACATCACCGCTCGAGGCGTGTTCGATGTGTTCCTCCGCCAGCTCCCCCCGTCCTGGGGGATCGACGAGGACAGCGCGGTGGGCCCGCTCCTGTCGGGCGGCCTGCCCATGGCCATGAACCGGCGGCCGCTGGCCGTCCCCGGGCTCCTGCTGGCCGGCGACGCCGGCGGGATGATCAACCCGTTCAACGGCGAGGGGATCGCCTACGCCATCGAGTCGGGGGAGCTGGCCGCGGAGCTGATCCATGGTGCGCTGGCCTCGGGCCGTCCCGCCCTCGCCCAGCTGTACCCGGAGGAGCTCCGCCGCCGGTACGGTCGCTACTACAACGCAGGGCGGATCTTCGTCAGGCTCCTGGGGCACCCCTGGGTGATGCAGGCGGTGACCCGGTTCGGCCTTCCGCGGAGGAAGCTGATGGCCCTGCTCCTCAAGGGCATGGCCAACCTGAGCGACGGCCCCGGCGGTGGTGCCCAGGACCGGATCCTCCACGCCATCCTCAGGATGGTGCCCGAGCGATGATCGTTTGCGCCGCCCGCGAACCCGCCGATAGGCTCGACCGGCCATGCTGACCGACTACCTCCCCATCGTCCTGCTGGCCGGCCTGGCGGCCCTGTTCGCGGTGGCGTCGCTCTCGGTGTCTGCCCTGCTCCGCCCCCGCCGGCCCACCCCGGCCAAGGTCGCTCCCTACGAGTGCGGCATCGTCCCCGAGCACGAGCCCACGGGCCGGTTCCCGGTGAAGTTCTACGTGGTGGCCATGCTGTTCATCATCTTCGACATCGAGACGATCTTCCTGTTCCCCTGGGCGGTCACGTTCCGCCAGCTGGGGCTGTTCGGCCTGGTGGAGATGGTGATCTTCATCGGGTTGGTGTTCGTGGCCTACGTCTACGTGTGGCAGCGGGGAGGCCTGGAGTGGGACTGACCCGCGGCCAGATCGAGCAGCGCGCGGCCGAGGAGGAGGCCCGGCAGGGCATCCTGACCACCACGCTGGCCAAGGCCGTGAACTGGGCCCGCAAGCAGTCGCTGTGGCCGGCCACGTTCGGCCTGGCGTGCTGCGCGATCGAGATGATGGCCGCCGGAGCGGCGCACCACGACCTGGCCCGGTGGGGGATGGAGGTGTTCCGGGCGTCGCCCCGGCAGGCGGACCTGATGATCGTGGCGGGGCGGCTGTCGCAGAAGATGGCCCCGGTGCTGCGGCAGATCTACGACCAGATGCCCGAGCCGAAGTGGGTGATCTCGATGGGCGTCTGCGCGTCCTCGGGCGGGATGTTCAACAACTACGGGCTGGTCCAAGGCGTGGACACCATCGTACCGGTGGATATCTATGTTCCCGGATGCCCGCCTCGGCCCGAGATGCTGATGTACGGAATCCTTCGGCTCCACGAAAAGATCTCCAAGCGCGGGACGTTCAAGTAGGAGTTGGGGTGCAAGCCGAGGAGCTGGGG
>DASWKD010000052.1:0-3351 GCA_036396815.1 Actinomycetota bacterium
TGATGTGGTCCCTGCCGGCCTCCGCCTTGCTCTCGACGTCGGCACAGCCGATGCGCTCGGCGGCCTGCGCGGCGGCCTGCCGGGCCCGCCGGCTCCCCGACTGCGCGAACCACACCGTTGCCGCGATGGCCGCGATCACCAGCAGGACGATGCCCGCCCGCCACAGCCGGCGCAGGAGCTGGCGGCGCCGGGCTCGCTTGATCCGGGCCTCGCGCTCCAGGCGGGCCTGCTCCTTCCGGCCCTGCCGATCCTGCGGTCCGGCCTGCTCGGGTGCTCCCGGCCGGACCGGCGGCCGGCGCTTCTTCCGATTCTTCCTCTTGGCCATGAGCCCTGAGACTATAGCGGGGATGCCGTCCCCCGGACCACGCGTCCTCCCCCTCCGCGTGCTGGCCACGGCCTACCTGCCCCTGCTGATCGTCGCCACGTGGGCCGTGGTGGCCAGGGTGGCCGGGGCTCCCGTCCCCTGGTGGGTCCTGGTGCCGGCCGGGGGGTGGCTGATGGCCGCCGTCGTCCTCGCGGCGGCCTGTGCCGCCCATGCCCTGCTCCAGAGGCGCTGGCGGTGGGGCGTGGCCCTCCTCGGCCTGTGGCCCCTGGCGGTGCCTCTCTACCTGTGGCGAGCCATCAGGCCCACGTGATGGCCGGGCCGGGGTCCACCGCGGGGCGTTCGGGGGGGCCATCCTCGGGGAGGGGGCCGATGGCCACGGCCCCCATGGGGAGCCACGAGGGAGCGAGGCCCAGGGCACCGGCCGTCTCCTCCCTGCAGAACAGGGTGGACGAGATCCAGGCCGACCCGAGCCCCTGGGCGTGGAGGCTGAGCATCAGGTTCTGGACCGCGGCTCCGGTGGCCAGGACGAACATGTCGCGCTCCGCCTCGCGCCGGCGGGGGTCCGGATACGGATCCGCGCCGTCGAGGGACAGCGCGGGCACGGCCAACACCGGGGCATCGGCCAGCACGCGGTCGGACCGCTCCCTCCTCCGGGCGATCTCCGCCTCCGGGGTCCCGTCGGCCCGGAGGTCCCGTTCCCAGGCCCGGCCCATCGACGCCAGCAACGCCCCCCTGGCCGTGCCCGGCTCCAGGAACGCCCACAGCCACGGCGGCCGGTCGTGGCGGGAGCCGTGGGGGACCGGCGCCGTGAGCGAGGATGCCGCGGCCTCCACCAGCGCCTGGCGGGGGACCGGGCCTTGGCCGAACGTGCGGATGGTCCGCCGGGAGGTGATCGCGGTGCCGGGAGCGTAGCGGAACAGGTCCTCGGCGGCCGGACGGATCAGGTCGCGACCGGCACCGGTGGCACCGGCCAGGCGGAGCCCCCGGACCACGGCGGCGGGGATGCCCTGGGCCTTGCCCATCACCAGTCCGGCTGCGGCGGACACCTCATCGGCCACGGCCACCACCGTGCTTTCCAGGATCCGTCCCTGCCGATCCGGCGTCCCGCGCAGGTCCAGGAGGGCGCCCATGCCGGCGGTGCCCAGGGCGACCTCGGTGACGCCCCGTCGCCACGGCCGTCCGAAGGTGTCGGAGATCACCACCCCGACCTCCCGGCCCGTTCGCTCCCGCACGCCGTGGCGGATCCGCTCTGCCGAGGCGTCCGGGTCCTCGGGGAGGAGGCTGACGAAGCCGGGGGCCACATTGGAGAGATCCACGCCGGCGTTGGCGCACACGAACCCATGCCTGGTCTCGGCGATCACCAGGGTCCCACGGCGTCCCACCACCCTGCGGGTCTCCCGGCGTACCCAGCTGTCCCTGCCGTCGCCGTCCGGCACGACCCGCCCCTCCGCCTTGGACACCGCCTTCTGGGTCACCACCACGACGTCTCCGTCCAGCAGGGCTGCAGCCGCGGCGATCATCGCCGCCAGGTCGTCGCCTTCCCGGATCTCCGGGAGCCCTTCGACCGGATGGACGGACAGGCTCATGCCACCAGGCCGAGGGCCACCGCTGCCAGTCGCGCCGCCGCTCCGTCATCCACCATCACGGTGTCGGTCACGGCCACAGTCATGTCGAGCGACCGTATCCCTTCCGCTTCCCCCTGGTCCCGCTGATCCAGCACGAACGCCCCGGCCTCGTCCCGGTACGCGCGAGCGGTGCCCAGCCCCGACACCTCCAGGCCGGCCGCGGGCATCAGGCGGTCCGCCATCCCGCCCAGCGGGGCGCCTCCCACGATGGGTGTGATGGCCACGACCCGCCCCCGCCTCGCTCGGAGTGCCGGGCGAACCCCCGGGACGGCCATGATCGGAAGGATGCTGGCCACCGGGTTGGAGGGACAGATCACGATGCCGTCGGCCGCACCGAGGGCCTCCAGGACCCCGGGTGCGGGCCGGGCCGCGCCCACGCCCTGGTACCGGATGCCCTTCACCGGGTCCCGGGCCCGCCGCCGGACCCAGTACTCCTGGAAGTGCAGGTCGAGACGTTCCCCCCCCGGGCCCAGAACCTCGATCCGGGTGGTCACGGGATCGTCGGACATCGGGAGCACCTCGGCCCGGATCCCCATCCCGAGCCGGATGGCCGCGGTTGCCTCGGTGAGGGTTTTCCCCGCGCGGAGGAGGCCCGTCCGCACCAGGTGTGTGGCCAGGTCGCGATCCCCCAGGGCGAACCAGGCCTCGGCACCCAGCTCCTCCAGCGCCTCCAGGGACCGGAACGACTCGTCGGCCCTGCCCCAGCCGCGTTCCCGGTCGGCCAGGCCGGCCAGCCAGTAGCACACGGAATCGAGGTCCGGCGACACGTGGAGGCCGTGGAGCGATAGATCGTCTCCCGTGTTCACCACCACGGTGAGCCCCGCCGGGTCCACGGTCCGGATCAGTCCTCGGAGGAACCGTCCGGCACCGACCCCGCCGGCCAGGGCCACGATGCGCATGGATGGAGCCTACGGTCCGTGGCCTCCCGGGGCCACCTTCAGGACCGCGCCGCGATGATGGCCCGGTGCGAGTCCAGCGTGTCCTCGATCGATCGCTGGAGGTCGATCGAAGGCTGCCATCCCAGCCCCGAGACCCGGCGGATGTCGGCCACCAGCCGCACCGGGTCGCCGGTCCGTCCGCCGCTCGGACCGGGGGCCTCCTCCACGGTGAGCCCATCCCGGGCCAGCGACGAGGCGTCCACGGCGAGCCGCAGGATCTCGCTCACCGCCCGGGCCCGTCCCGATCCCACGTTGTAGACCTGCCCGTCCTCCCCGCGCTCCAGGAGGGTGCGGTACGCGCCGGCCACGTCCCGGACATCGATGAAGTCCCGCTCCCGGGACAGGTCCCCCGTGCGGATCACCGGAGGCGCCCTCCCCGCCTCGATGTCCGCGATCTGGGCGCAGAAGGCCCCGGCGGCCGTGGACCGCGGGGCTCCGGGACCGGTGTGGTTGAACGACCGCG
>DASWKD010000053.1:0-4987 GCA_036396815.1 Actinomycetota bacterium
GGACCGGCGCTCCCGGAGGGCCCGGATCCCCAGGGGGAGCGCGCAGAACACCACCATGCGCCCCACCAGCTCGGCCCGGTAGCCGATCAGGTCGATGGTCAGCTCCCGTCCCAGGAAGGCCTGGTTGGCGATCAGGAGCACGGGCAGGAGGGGGGCCATCCACCGCAGGCCGAGCTCCCGGCCGGTGGCCCACAGTCCCACCGCCATGGCCACCGCGGTGAGCCACAGCATCGCCGCGATGGCCTCGACGTCGTGCCCGCCAGTGGCGTAGTGCGCGCCGGCGGTGAACGTGTTGAGGAAGATCTTGCTGGTGACCGGGGGCCATAGCGCGCCGTAGTGCAGGGTGGCGTCGGGGATGCCACCCGCGTCGGCCAGCTCGACCCCGTCGATCCAGTACCGGAACGGCGAGCTGGTCGGGAAGTCGTCCAGGTAGAACACGCGGAGCACGGCGTAGGCGATGATCACCGCGAAGCCCAGGAGCAGGGGCCAGCGCTCGCCCCTGAGCTCCTCGGCCAGGGCCCGCCCGTGCTCTGCCAGCGATCCGCGGCGGAGAGCCACCACCCACGCACCGACCGTGACCACGCCCAGCAGGACCCAGAACGACACCGGTGACAGGGCCCCGGGGATCGTCAGCCCGAAGGCCACCCCGCCCACGATGGCGAACCCCAGGCCGAGCACGAGGGCCAGACGCGTGGCCAACGGGAGGGTCCGGGGCGGGTACAGGGCCAGCGTGGCCCCCACGCCGGGCACCAGGATCAGGAGCGCCAGCACCAGGAGCTGGATCGTCATCGGGCGGTCCCCAGGGCCCGGGCCGCCACCCAGCCCGACCCAGCCACCGCGGCCAGGACCGCTCCGGCGCCGAGGCCTTCCAGCCGGACCCCCAGGCGATCGGCGAGCATCGCACCCAGCAGCAACGCACCGATGCCCACGGCCGGGGCCAGGGCCACCAGGCGGAGGTCCTCGACGTGCTTCCGGAGCAGGGCCCGGGTCCATCCCCACCCCGTGACCCACAGGGCCAGCAGGGTCCCCCCCGCCATCGCAGCGGTCCGCGCGGGGCCCGGCACCGGATCGACCGCATCCAGCGGGGCGGGAGGGGGTCCCTCGACCACGCCGAGGCGTCCGGCCCTCCGCCCCGGGTGGGCGACGGTCCACCGGGACCAATCCGCGCTGTAGCTGGGCAGCAGGAGGGCCACCGGATCGGCCGACCGGTCGATCGTCCGGAGGAAGCGGGCCGAGGCCTCGGCGTAGGCGGGGCTGCCGGCGAGGGACGTGGGACGGCCGGCCAGGTAGTCCTCGGGCCGGCCCAGGAACACTCGCACGTCGTCGACTCGCTCGGGAGCGAGCACGGCCAGGAGGTGGTCCATCATGAGCAGCGCCCGCAGGCGGGGCTGGCGGCTGCGGTCGTCGACCACGAAGACCACCTGCCGGCCCGGACCCACCCCCGAGCGGTCGAGGTACGCCCGGGCCAGCCCGGCATCGGACAGCTGTTGCGGGTCGGTCTGCGGAGCGGTGCGCAGCCACTGGAGGGCGCCGAGCAGCACCACGCCGCCCACGCCCGCGGCCAGGATGGCCACGCCAAGCGCCCGGTTGGTCCGGCCCACCGATCCCGACGTGAGCACAAACGCCAGCCCCACCAGGAGAGGCAGCCCGAGGGCGAACACCAGGCCGCGGTTGGCGGGCAGGGCCACCGGGGCGATCAGGAACAGGGCCGCACCCACCAGGGCAACTCCCAGCCAGGAAACCATCACGGCCGCTGCTCCCTGGGCGGCCCCCGACCGCTGGCGGAGGATCAGCCACGTCCCCAGCCCGGCCAGCGGGAGCGAGAACGGGAACCGGTAGATGGGCAGGTCTGCGGCGAGCTTGCCGGAGAACGTCTCACGCTCCAGGGCCAGGGAGGGGATGCCCGTGCCCATGGCCGGGGTCAGGACCAGGGCGATGACCGGCCCGCCCACGGCGACCAGGCCCATCCGTCCCGACGCCGTGTCGAGCCAGGAGACGCCGGCCCGGCGCTCTCGGAGCGATCGGGGGACCAGCAGGATCGCCGCTCCGGCCACAACGGGAACGGTCATGGCCAGGAACGGGAGGTGGGCCAGCCCGCCCACCCCGTGCAACCCGATGGCCGGCCACAGCGCACCTCGATGGTCGAGGGCCACGATTGCCGCGACCATGGCCGCCACGAATATCGCGGCCATGGCCATGTTGTCGTTGTAGGCGTAGACCAGCATGCGGACCACGTTGGGCGAGGCGGTCACCACGATGGCCAGGGCGACCAGGGCCATCGGCTTCGGCTTGACCGCCGACAGCCCCAGGGCCCCTCCGGCCAGCCCTACGGCCACGGCCAGGGCGATGGGAAGGGCGGTGCTCATATCGAGGGGCGTCGCTCCCTGGACCGACCCCAGTGGCCCGGCCAGGGCTGGGAACGTCGGCCGTCCGTCCTTGACCGGAAGGCCCGAGCCCAATCGGGCGGGCATGTCGTCGATGCCCGTCTCCTGAGCCAGCTCGGTGCGCCACGCGTACTGGGTGCTGTCCCAGCCGATCGGGCCGCGCACGGGTCGGAGCGCGTAGATCGAGAGGAAGAGGAGGAGCCCCGCCAGGGCGGCCACCGCCACGGCGGCGACGGCTGACGCTCGGCTGCGCACCTGCATGCGCGGCATGCTATCCGACCCTTTCCGGGGGCCCGCCGTCACCGAAGCCACGTCTGGATGATGGCCTTCGTGAAGTGCCATCCGTACTTCAGGTTCTTCGGCTTCTTCGACACACCGCCGGCCCTGGCCCGCACCGTGACCGGGACCTCGACGATGCGGGCGTGCTGGCGGAGGCCCTCGAGCAGGATCTCCGACGTCCAGAACTGGTCCTGCTCCAGGACCAGCCTGCGCAGGGTGTCGGCCCGCGTGGCCCGGTACCCGTTGGAGATGTCGGTCACCCGCACGCTGGTCATCAGCGAGACCAGCCGGGAGAAGAACCGGACGCCCAGGTGGCGGACGTGGCTCTCCTTCTCGAACTCGCCCAGGATCCGCGAACCCTGGACCATGTCCGCCTCGTCGCGGAGGATGGGCCCCACCACGGAGGGGAGCTCCTCGGGGACGTGCTGGCCGTCGGCGTCCATGGAGGCCACGACCTCGGCTCCCAGCTCCAGGGCAAGCTCGTAGCCCACCCGCAGGGCCAGGCCGCCGCCCCGGCGGATCGGCAGACGGGCCACCAGGCCGCCCGCGGCTTCCACCGCCCGGGCCGTCCCGTCGGTCGATGCGTCATCGACCACCAGAGGCACCACGGGCAGGCCGTCCACCTGGCGCGGCATGTCCCGGATCACGGCCCCCACGTTCTGCGCTTCGTCGTGGGCCGGCATGACCACGAAGATCTTCCGTCCGGCGGGCAGGGAGGCCACCGCGGACCGGTCGAAGGACCGGGTGCCCAGGACCTCGACCAGGAGGCGCAGGTCGCGTGACACCAGGTCCGACTGCCCCAGGCTGCGCAGGACCATGGCCAGCAGGGCCAGGTTCCCAAGCAGCAGCAGAGCCAGCAGCCGCCGGCCCCCGCCCCGCCGGAAGTTGAACAGCGCGAAGGCCGGGTTGAACAGGTCGGGCCACGCGGCCACGAACCCGATCGACAGCCCCACGACCCAAGAGATCAGCAGGTTGAGCCGACTGATGCGCCGCCGGCGGAAGCGGATGGTCGAGGAGACCAGCAGGATCAGCGCGAAGGCCCCGCCGATGACCCGCAGGGCGATCAGCCGTGCGGCCAGCTCACCTTCCACCGGGCGCCCACCGGGTCCGGGGCAGGATCACCTCGGGGATCACCCGGTCGCGGTACCGCTCGATCACGCCGAACATCGACTCGATCAGGGTCTCGGACAGCAGGTGTGGCTTGAGGCCCAGGTCGAGCAGCTTGGTGTGCACCGGGTTGAAGTAGTGCTCCTCGGCCTCCACGCGCGGGTTGTCCATGTGATCCACCCCAACGTCCAGGCCGTACTCCTTCCCGGCCCGGTGGACAAGGTCGGCCAGGTCCATCAGGGAGAAGGCCTCGGTGAACTGGTTGAACACACGGTACTCGCCCGGCCCGGCCGGGTTCAGCGTGGCCAGCTCCACGCACTGCAGGGTGTCCACGATGTTCAGGAACCCGCGCGTCTGCCCGCCGGTGCCGTACACGGTCAGCGGATGGCCGATCACGGCCTGGAGACAGAACCGGTTGAGCGCCGTTCCCCACACCTCGTCGTAGTCGAAGCGGGTGTGGAAGCGCTCGTCCATCCTGGTCTCGTCGGTCTCGATCCCGTACACCACGCCCTGGTTGAGGTCGGTGGCCCGCAGGCCCCACACCCGGCACGCGAAGTGGATGTTCGTGGAGTCGTGGACCTTGGACGCGTGGTACAGGGACCCGGGGAGCTTGGGGAATGGAAGCGTGTCGGTCCGTCCCTTGTGCGAGATGTCGATGAAGCCTTCCTCGATGTCGATGTTGGGCGTCCCGTACTCGCCCATCGTGCCGAGCTTCACGAGGTGGGCATCGGGAGCCAGGTCGCGGATGGCCCACAGCACGTTCAGCGTCCCGGTCACGTTGTTGTACTGTGTGAACACGGCGTGCTCGCGGCTCTTCATCGAGTACGGCGCCGAGGGGATCTCGCCGTAGTGGATCACGGCCTCCGGGCGGACCTCGCGGAACAGGCGCTCGACCACCGCCCAGTCACAGACATCGCCCTCGGTCACCCCGATCTCGTAGCCGGTGACCTCCTTCCAGGCGGCGGCCCGCTCCGGGAGCGAGGTGGCGATCGGGGTCAGCGAGTGGGTGCCCTGCTCGCGGTGGGCCCGCCGGCGCAGATAGCTGTCCACCACGTGCACCTGGTGTCCCCGGCTGGAGAAGTGCATGGCCGTGGGCCAGCCCAGGTAGCCGTCACCGCCCAGGATCAAGATGCGCATCCGCGTTCCCCTCTCTCCAACGCTCGTGAGCGCCACATTCTACTTGCTCCCTCCGATGGCCAGCCGGCCGCCGGTCCGAG
>DASWKD010000054.1:0-4843 GCA_036396815.1 Actinomycetota bacterium
GGCTCAGGCCCGGCGACCGCATCACGTCCGGCGACGGTCTCGGCGCGATGACCACCTGCCGGGTGGAGGTGGCGTCGCGGGAAGCGGTGGAGGCCCAGGTCCTGGAGCGGTGGGAGGTCCCGCCGCCGTCGCCTCGGCTCCGGGTGTGCGTGGCCCCGCCGAAGGGCGAGCGCCTGTCGTGGGCCGTCCAGAAGCTCACCGAGATCGGCGTCGACGCCATCACGTTGCTGGAGACGGCCCGCACCGTGCGCCATCCTCCGGGTCTGGACCGCCTGGCGCGGGTGGCCCGGCAGGCGGCCAAGCAGTCGGGCCGGCCCCGGATCCCCCCGGTGGACGGCCCGATGCCCTGGGGCGAGGCCGTCGCCGGGACCGAGGGCCTCGTGGTCGTCCTGTGGGAGGAGGCCACCGAGGGTCTCCTGGGTCTGCTCCCGCCCGGGCAGCCGGAAGCCGTGACGCTGTTCGTGGGCCCCGAGGGCGGCCTGGCCCCGGAGGAGGCCCGGGAGGCCGGGGGCCGGGGGGCGCTCCTGGCCTCGCTGGGCCCCACCCTGCTGCGGACCGAGACCGCCGCCCTGGCGGCGGCCAGCGTCGTCCTGGCGCGCTACGGCAGGATGGGATAATCCCCCCGTGGATCAGTGCCTGTTCTGCCGGATCGTGACCAAGGAGGTGAAGGCCGACGTCGTCCACGAATCGGACGACGTGGTGGCATTCCGGGACATCAACCCCCAGGCCCCGACCCACATCCTGATCATCCCCAAGGAGCACATCGAGTCGGCCCGGGCTCTGAAGGACCGCCACGGGGACCTGCTGGCGGCGCTGTTCCAGACCGCCGCCCATCTGGCCAAGGCCGAAGGGGTGGACCGCTCGGGATGGCGCCTGGTGACGAACGTGGGCCCCGACGCCGGCCAGAGCGTCCATCACCTGCACCTTCACCTGCTGGGGGGCCGGGGGATGGCCTGGCCGCCGGGCTAAGGGCCAGGGGCCGGCCGGGGGTATAATCGGGACGAGCGGGGTCGCTGTTTGCGGCCCCTTTTCCAAACGGGAACGGCATTTGGCGAAGGCCACGAAGCAGGTCAAGATCCTGGTCCCCGGCGACCGTCCGATGGTCGCCCTGTTAGGCCAGCACGACGAGTTCCTGAAGGTCGTCGAGGCCGCCTTCGACCTGCACATCCTGGTCCGTGGCAACGAGATCACGATCACCGGGGAGGGGCGGGAGGTCGGACAGGTCGCCGAGCTCTTCGAGGAGCTCCTCATCCTGCTCGAGCGCGGCCAGCCGCTGACCAAGGGATCGGTGGAGCAGACCATCGGCATGATCCGCAGGGACGAGGGCAAGCCCTCCGACGTGCTGGGCGACGTGGTCCTGACCTCGCGCGGCAAGTCGATCGCCCCCAAGACCGTCGGCCAGAAGCGCTACGTGGACGCCATCCGCCGGGCCACCGTCACCATGTCGGTCGGCCCGGCCGGCACCGGCAAGACGTACCTGGCCGTGGCCAGCGCCGTGAAGGCGCTCCAGGAGCGCAAGGTCTCTCGCATCATCCTGACCCGTCCGGCGGTGGAGGCCGGCGAGCGCCTGGGGTTCCTGCCGGGGACGCTGTACGAGAAGATCGACCCGTACCTCAAGCCGCTGTACGACGCGCTGTACGAGATGATGGACGCCGACTCCTTCCAGCGCCTGATGCAGCGAGGCACGATCGAGGTCGCCCCCCTGGCGTACATGCGAGGACGCACGCTCAACGACTCGTTCATCATCCTGGACGAGGCCCAGAACACCTCGCCGGAGCAGATGAAGATGTTCCTGACCCGCCTGGGGTTCGGCTCCAAGGCCGTGATCAACGGCGACGTGACCCAGATCGACCTGCCGGCCGGCCAGCGCTCGGGACTCGTGGTGGTGGAGCAGATCCTCCCGGGGATCGATGGCATCGAGTTCATCCACCTGGGGGCCCGCGACGTGGTGCGGCACAAGATCGTGATGGACATCGTGGAGGCCTACCGCCGGTACGGCGACCGGCAGGCCCAGACGGGCCAGTGACCCGCCGTGGCTGACGACCCCCCGGATCCTCGCGTCGCCGTTTCCGACCGGCAGGACCTGCCGGTCGACGCCCCGGCCCTGGCCGGGCTGGCCCGGACCGTCCTGGCCGGCGAGGGCGTGGAGCGCGGTGAGCTGGCCCTGTCGTTCGTCACCGAGGAGGAGATGGCCGGCCTGCACCAGCGGTACCTGGACCTGAACGGCCCCACCGACGTGCTGGCCTTCGCCCAGGACGATCCCGAGCTCCTGGGTGACGTGGTGGTGTGCCCGGCGTTCGCCTCGCGGCAGCGCGAGGACCTGGCCGAGGAGCTCCGCCTGCTGGTGGCCCACGGGACCCTGCACGTCCTGGGCTACGATCACCAGGAGCCTGCCGACCGGGCCCGGATGTGGGCCCGTCAGGAGCGGTACAGCGGCGTGCACATGGACCCCGACGAGGTGACCGCGTGATCGGGCTGTGGGCGGTGGTGGCCCTGCTCGTCCTGCTGGGGTCCCTGCTGGCCGTGGCCGAGACCTCGATCAGCCGGATGAACCGGGTCCGGGCCATGGCCCTGCGCGAGGAGGGCCGGCGCAACGCCGACCTCCTGGAGCGGATGGAGGAGAACCCGGCCCGGTCGCTGAACTCGATCTACCTGGCCGTGATGCTGGTCCAGAACGGCTCGGCCATCCTGGTGGCCATCATCGCCGACCGCCTGTACGGCAGCCTGGGCATCACGCTCCTGTCGGCGGGGTTCACGCTCCTCTACTTCGTGGTGGTGGAGGCCATGTCGAAGACCTTCGGGATCCTGCACAGCGACCGGGCGGCCCTGGCCCTGGCCCCCATGGTGTGGTTCCTGGGGCGGGCCCTGGCCTGGCCCACCCGGGCCCTGATCGGGCTGGCCAACATCCTGCTCCCCGGCCGGGGCCTGAAGCAGGGCCCGTTCGTGTCCGAGGAGGACATCCGGCAGATGGCCGAGGTCGGCCACGAGGAAGGGGCCATCGAGGAAGAGGAGAAGGAGTACATCCACGCCATCTTCGAGTTCGGGGACACCGTGGTCCGGGAGGTCATGGTCCCGCGCCCGGACATGGTGTCGATCTCCGTGACCTCCGGCCTCGACGACGTGCTGGACCTGGTGATCCGCCACGGCTACTCGCGGATCCCCGTGTACAGGGAGAGCCCCGACGAGATCATCGGGGTGGTGTACGCGAAGGACGTCCTCCGACACGTGCGCAACAAGCGCACGGATCGCGACCTGGCGGACCTGGCCCGCAAGCCGTACTTCGTCCCCGAGTCCAAGCGCGTGTCGGACCTGCTGAAGGACATGCAGCGTGACAAGTTCCACCTGGCCATCGTGGTCGACGAGTTCGGCTCGGTGGCCGGGCTGGTCACCCTGGAGGATCTCCTGGAGGAGATCGTGGGCGAGATCGCCGACGAGTACGACCGCGAGGAGCCCAACGTGGAGCCGGCCGGGTCCAATCGGTACCGGGTGAACGCCCGGCTCCCCGTGGACGAGCTCAACGAGCTCCTGGAGGTGGACCTGCCGAACACGGAATGGGACACGGTCGGCGGGCTGATGATGGGCGTCCTGGGCCGGCTGCCCTCCCAGGGCGAGGAGGTCGAGGTGGGCAACCTCCGGTTCACCGCCGAGCGGGTCCAGGGCCGGCGGATCGCCAAGGTGGTCGTGGAGCGCACCAACGGCAAGGAGCGGGTGGAAGCCGTTGAGTGAGCCCACGGCGGCGGAGATCCAGGCCCTGGTCGACGCCGCCGCCGACGCCCGGGCACGGGCCTACGCCCCGTACAGCGGCTTCGCGGTGGGAGCGGCCGTCCTGACCGAGGATGGGGCCGTGGTCCCCGGGGCCAACGTGGAGAACGCCGCGTACCCGGTGGGGATGTGCGCGGAGCGCACCGCGGTGGGCCGGGCGGTGTCCGAGGGCGCCCGCCGGCTCCGGGCGGTAGCGGTGGTGGGGTCCCAGGACCCGCCCACCTGGCCGTGCGGGGCCTGCCGGCAGGTCCTCCACGAGTTCGGCTCCGGCCTCCTGGTGGTGGCCCAGGGAGGTTCGGGGGAGCGCCGCCAGCAGCTGCTGTCGGAGCTCCTGCCGGCCGCCTTCGGCCCCCAAGATCTGCCGTGACCCACCGCGCCGGGTTCGTGGCCGTGGTCGGCCGTCCGAACACCGGGAAGTCCACGCTGGTCAACGCCCTGGTCGGGGAGAAGGTGTCCATCGTCACCGACAAGCCCCAGACCACCCGGACCCGGATCCGCGGCGTGGTGACCACGGAAGACTGGCAGATGGTCCTCACCGACACCCCCGGCTTCCACAAGCCTCGGACCCTCCTGGGACGCCGGCTGAACGACGCGGTGGGCGAGAGCACGGTGGACATCGATGCCGTGATCCAGGTGGTGGACGCCGCGGCCGGCGTGGGACGCGGGGATGCCTACGTGGCCACGAACCGGGTCGCGCCGGTCAGAGCGGTGAAGGTGTGCGCGGTCAACAAGGTGGACCTCGTGCGGCACCAGGACCTGGTGGTCCAGCTGGAGGCCGCCGCGGCCCTCACGTCGTTCGATCACGTGGTTCCCATCTCCGCGCGGAAGGGAGCCGGGCTCGCCGAGCTGGTGGCGGTCCTGATCGAGGCCCTGCCCGAGGGGCCGCCGGTGTACGAACCGGGACAGGTCACCGACCAGCCCGAGGAGCTCCGGATCTCGGAGATCGTCCGGGAGAAGGCCCTGGCCCTGACCCGGGAGGAGGTCCCCCACTCGGTGGCCGTGCAGGTCGAGGAGATCGAGCGCCGGGACGACCTGACCCGCATCACCGCCCTGGTCCTGGTGGAGCGGACCTCCCAGAAGG
>DASWKD010000055.1:0-4402 GCA_036396815.1 Actinomycetota bacterium
GATGGCCGACGGCCGGAAGTCGAACATCTCCTGCAGGGTCTTCTCGAGGAGGGTCTCGTCGACCTCCGACGTGCCGAACGTGTCGATGACGAACGACACGGGCTGGGCCTTGCCGATCGCGTAGGCCACCTGGATCTGGCACCGCTCCGCGATCCCCGCGGCGACCACGTTCTTGGCCACGTACCGGGTCATGTACGCGGCGGATCGGTCCACCTTGGTGGGGTCCTTGCCGCTGAAGCACCCGCCGCCCTGCGGGGCCATCCCCCCGTAGGAGTCCACGATGATCTTCCGCCCGGTGAGGCCGGTGTCGGCCCGGGGGCCGCCGATCTCGAACCGGCCCGTGGGGTTCACCAGCGGGCGGAACCCCTCGTGGTCCAGGGGGTACTCGGCCAGCACCGGCCGCATCACGTGCTCGACGACCTCGGCGTGGAGGGTGTCCATGTCCGCATCGTGGCTGTGCTGGGCGGAGATCAGGACGGTGTCCACCCGGACCGGCGCGCCGTCCTCGTACTCGATGGACACCTGGCTCTTGCCGTCGGGGCGGAGGTATGGGAGCGTTCCGTCCTTCCGGACCTCGGCCAGGCGCTGGGCCAGCCGGTGGGCCATGGCGATGGGCATGGGCATCAGCTCGGGCGTCTCGCCGGACGCGTAGCCGAACATCATGCCCTGGTCGCCGGCGCCGGTCTCGTCGTGCTGGTCCCCCTCACCCTCCCGGGCTTCCATGGCCTTGTCCACGCCGAGGGCGATGTCGGAGGACTGGGGCTGGATGGCAGTGACCACACCGCACGTGTCGCCATCGATGCCGAACTTGGCGTCCGTGTAGCCGATCCCGTTCACCGTCTCCCGGACCACCTTGGGGATCTCCACGTAGGTCCGGGTGGTGATCTCCCCGGCCACGAACACGACCCCGGTGGTGACCAGAGTCTCGCAGGCCACGCGCCCGTACGGGTCGTCGGCCATGATCGCGTCCAGGACGGCGTCGGAGATCTGGTCGGCCAGCTTGTCCGGGTGGCCTTCGGTGACGGACTCCGAGGTGAACAGGTGTCGGCGGCTCATGTCCGCCGTATCCTAGCCGCGCCCACCGGCACGCGCCAACCTCACCGCGCCAAGAGCTTGGCCAGCCGGTCGCAGATGGCCGAGGCCAGCTCGGCCTTGGTCCAGGACCGGAGCGGGACGTCGTCGGCGCCCAGGATCAGGGCCCGGTTGGTCTCCGCGTCAAACCCCGTCCCCGGGGCGCCGACTTCGTTGACCACGATCATGTCCAAGTGCTTGCCGGCCAGCTTCCGACGGCCGGCCTCCTCCAGGTCCTCGGTCTCCGCGGCGAACCCCACCAGGATCCGGTCCCCCTTGCGCTCCCCCACCTCGCGCAGGATGTCGGGGGTGGGCTCGAGCCGGAGGTCGGGGACGCCTGCCTCCTTCTTCAGCTTGCCGGGGGCTGCCGCCGCGGGCCGGAAGTCGGCCACCGCCGCGGCCTTGACCACGGCGTCGGCATCCTGGAGGTTCCCCAGCACGGCGGCCCGCATCTGCTCGGCGGTCTCCACCCGGTCCACGTGCACCCCGGGGGGGTCCGGCAGGTGGGTGGGACCTGCCACCAGGGTCACCCGGGCGCCGCGGCCCGCGGCTTCCGCGGCCACGGCGAAGCCCATCTTGCCGCTGGACCGGTTGCCCAGGAACCGGACGGCGTCCACCGGCTCGTGCGTGGGACCTGCGGTGACCAGGATGTGGCGTCCGGCCAGGTCGCCGCCCTGCGACAGCGCCTCCTCCACAGCCCGGACGATGTCCTGGGGCTCGGCCATCCGGCCCATCCCCTCGTCCCCCGCGGCCAGCGGGCCCTCGCCGGGGCCGATCACCCGGACGCCGCGGCCCCGGAGGGTCTCCACGTTGGTCCGGGTGGCCGGCGCGGCCCACATGCCGGTGTGCATGGCCGGGGCCACGGCCAGCGGGCCGGTGTGCTCGAGCAGGGTGGAGCTCAGGAGGTCGTCGGCCAGGCCCAGGGCCAGCTTGGCCAGGACGTTGGCCGTGGCCGGGGCCACCACCGCCACGTCGGCCTCATGGGCCAGGCGGACGTGGAGCACGGACTCCGTCCGCTCGAAGACGTCCGAATGGACGGGCCGCCCCGTCAGGGCGGCGAACGTGTCGGGGCCCACGAACCGGGTGGCGGCCGGGGTCATGACCACCTGGACCTCGGCCCCCCGCTCACGCAGCAGCCGGGCCACCAGCGCGGCCTTGTACGCGGCGATGCCCCCGGTGACGCCCAGCAGGACGCGGCGGCCGGCCAGGGGCCCGCTCACCACCTACTCCTCGTCGGCGGGGGGCTCGGTGCGCTCGAAGGTCACCTTGTCCTCGGCGATCTCCTCCAGGGCGATCGACAGCGGCTTGTTGCGCAGGCCGCCGGTCTCCACCAGCGGGGGCACGAACTCTCCCCGGCCCTCGCCCAGCTGGCTGTAGTAGGAGTTGATCTCCCGGGCCCGCTTGGACGACAGGATGACCAGGGTGTACTTGGAGTCCACCTTGTCCAGGAGCTGGTCGATGCTCGGCTCGATCATGGGTCCTCGTTTCGCTCGGGGGGGATGGCCTCGATGATAGCAAGAACCTGCCGGACGGCCCCATCCACCCGGTCGTTGACCACCCGATGGTCGAACCCGGCAGCGTGGGCCATCTCCCGGCGGGCCTCGGCCAGCCGCTCCTCCACGGCCGTCCCGGACTCCGTCCCCCGGGCCGCCAGGCGGCGGGCCAGCTCCTGCTCGGAGGGTGGCTCCAGGAAGATCAGGACCGCGTCGGGGACCCGCTCCCGGACCCGGCGAGCGCCCTGGACGTCCACCTCCAGCAGGACGTCCCGGCCCAGGGCCCGTTCGGCCTCCACCACCTCCTCGGGGGTCCCGTACCGCTCCCCGAACACCTCGGCCCACTCCAGGAACGCGTCGGCGTCGATCAGGGCCTGGAACGTGGCCCGGTCCACGAACCGGTAGTGGCGGCCCTCCTCCTCCTCCGGCCTGGGCGCCCGGGTGGTGTAGGACACCGAGAAGGCCAGGTCCGGCCGGGCGGCCAGGAGGCTGCGGACCACCGTGCCCTTGCCCACCCCGGAGGGCCCGGATATGACGAACAAACGGCCCCGGCGGATGGGCCTACTTCTTCGCGAACTCCGCGGTGAGGGCCTCCTTCTGCTTGGCCCCCAGACCGCGGACCCGGCGGCTGGCGGAGATGTCCAGCCGCTCCATGATCCTCTTGGCCCGGACCTTCCCCACGCCCGGCATGGACTCCAGGACGGCCGAGACCTTCATCTTGCCGACGACCCCGTCCCCCTGCTTGGCCAGGATGTCGCGGAGGTTCAGCTTGCCGTTCTTCAGCTCCTCCTTGACCACGGCGCGCTTCTTCCTGGCCTCGGCGGCCTTGGCAAGTGCCTCGCGTCGCTGCTCGGGGGTCAAGGTCGGTAGCGGCATGGTTCCTCCTTGGGGTGGTCGCCGGAGACCGGATTGTATCGCCGGGATTTTCGGCGGGTCAATCGCGGGTCAGCGCTCGCATCGGATGCGGCGGTCGCGGCGCTGCCGGCACCGGTCGGTGCCTCCGCCACCGTCGAGCGTGTCGACCCGGGGGCCTCCGGACAGGCGATCGTCGCCTCCCCGGCCCCGAAGGCGGTCCTTGCCGCCACCTCCTCGCAGGAGATCGGGGCTCGAACCGCCCACCAGGATGTCCCGACCCCCGCGCCCGCGGAGCTCAACGCGGTCCACTCCCCGGACGTCCAGGGAGAGGCCGTCGAACCGCAGCGTGGTTCCGTCCAGCCGGATGCGGTTACCCCCCCTCGTGCCATGGACCGCCAAGCGTGACGCGCCGGTCACGTCGATCCGGGAGATCCCTTCCAGGGAACAGGGCGGCGTGGTGATGCCCGGGCCTGCGAGCAGCAATCCCTGGGGCCCCCGGGTCACCGTCAGCGAGCCCCGGGCTCGCACCTCCAGGCGATCGGACACCGTGGTGCACGCCGGCGGCGGCTCGATGACGGGTGACGTGCCCGCGGTCACCCCCAGCCGGTCGATGGGCGGTGCCCCGTGCGGGGGGGTGACCCGGACATCGACCACACCCACATCTCCCAGACCGAACCGGGCCACGCCGGGGGTGCCGGCCCCGTACCCTTCGGTCACCGAGATCTCCTCCATGCCGATCAAGGACGAGGCATCGCCCAGACCGCCGGCGCAGTAGATCTCGACCCTCGACCCCACGCCTCCGACCGGATCCGACACCTCCACCTCCACCCAGTGCCCGACGTCGGTCTCGTTGCGCAGGAGGAGCGACGGACGGTCCGGGTACCACTCGGCCGCGAACAGGTCCACGCGGCCGTCCCCGTCCATGTCGGCGGCCACCCCCGTGGGCCAGTACTGGGGGGATCCGAGACCTTCCGGCTCCTCGA
>DASWKD010000056.1:0-3640 GCA_036396815.1 Actinomycetota bacterium
ACAGCCCCAGGGCCCGGGCCGCTTCGTACTGGCCGTGGTGCACCCCCTGGAGGCCGCCCCGGACGATCTCCGCCACGTACGCCGAGCTGAACAACGTGAACATGATCATCACCCGGATGAGCTGGGGCAGGATCACTCCCGGAGGAAGCAGGAACGGCAGCAGGAACACCCCGAACAGCAGCCACGTGTACAGGGGCGCCCCTCGCACGAACTCGATCAGGCCCACGCACACCACCCGCACCGCGGGGAACGTGCTCCTCCTCCCCAGGGCCAGCACGATCCCGATCGGGAACGAGAGGACGATGCCCACCACCCCGGCCAGCACGTTGAGCAGGAGGCCGTTCCACAGGGCGGGACCCACCCCATCGGCCACCTGCAGGATGACGATGACGAACGGGAAGGCCAGCAGCCAGCCCCACAGGACCGCCCGGCGCATGACCCTGCTCTCCCGCCCCGCCAGGCGCCCCAGGGCGGTCCCCGCCAGCACGGTCCCGGCGGCCGCCGCGGTCAGCCCCCACACCAGGGCGCTGTCCACCAGGTACCGGAGCAGGAGCAGGCCCAGGATCCCGAGGACGATCCGGCGGATCGTCTTCAGCCGGGTCCACTCCATCCGCCGGCCGGTCCGTCCCCAGGTCACGCCGACCAGGAGAGCGGCGACGTAGACCACGGACCAGACCCGCCACACCTCCTCCAGAGGGAACCGCCCCACCATGAACAGGCGGAAGTTGACCCGGACCACGGTCCAGTCCGCGGTCACCAGCACCCACCGGAGGACCGCGAACGTCAGCCACCCGGTCAGGATGGCGGTGAGCACGGTGAGCACGCCGTTCACCGGTGAGGGGAACAGGTTGACCTTCAGCCAGTCGAGCGGCGTCAGCGGCTCCCGGGAGGGGATCGTCTCCACCGCTCGCTCGGACTCAGGCACGTCGACCGTGGCCACGTCCTCCTGCTGGCCCAGTCGCGGGTTCATCGACGCGCCCCCCGCAGGGCCACGGTCCGGTTCAGGACGTTCATGACCGTGGATATGAGCAGGCTCATGATCAGGTACGTGCTCATGATGATGATCAGGATCTGGAACGGCCTGCCGGCCTGGTTGATGATCGTGCTCGAGACGGACGCCAGGTCGGGGAAGGCGATGGCCGCGGCCAGGCTGGAGTTCTTGGTCAGGTTCAGGTACTGGCTGTTGATCGGCGGGACGGCGATCCGAAGGGCCTGGGGCAGGACCACGAACCGGAGCTGCTGGAAGGCCGAGAGGCCCATTGCCGCCGCGGCCTCCTTCTGGCCCTTGTCCACGGCCAAGATGCTCCCCCGGATGATCTCAGCGATGAACGCCGCCGTGTAGAACACCAGGCCCAGGAGCACGGCGGCGAACTCCCCGCTCACCTGGAGCCCGCCCACGAACCCGAACCGCGTGGCCTCCGGGGCGTCGATCTCCAGGGGTCCACCGGTGGCCACGTACCCCACACCTGCCACCAGCACGAACAGCCCGAGCCCCCACAGGATCCGATGGTGGGGATCACCGGTCCGATCGCTGCGGCGGGTCCGCCAGGCCCAGGCTCCTGCGGCCACGGCCAGGGCGGCCAGGAGCCACAGCCCCCAGGGGCCGGACTCACCGTGGAACCTGGGCCAGGGCACGGCCCCCCCCCGGTTCGTCAGGAACGCGAACCCGCTGGCCTCCTCCCCCTGCACCAACGGGAGCGTCAGGATCACCGCCACGTACCAGAAGATGATCTGGATGAGCACCGGGGTGTTCCGGAACAGCTCCACGTACACCCGGGCAACGTTGCGGACCAGCCAGTTCGTGGACAGGCGGGCCACCCCGATGAACAGACCCAGGATGCTGGCCAGCACGATCCCGGACGCGGCGACCCTGATGGTGTTGAACAGCCCCACCTGGAGGGCCCGCCAGTAGCTGGAGTTCGAGCTGTAGGCGATGCCCTCCTTGATGTCGAACTGGGCCCGCTGCTCCAGGAACTGGAAGTCCAAGGTGATGCCCCGCTGGCGGAAGCCGTACTCCATGTTGAGGTACAGCTGCTGGAGGGCGAACAGGACCACCAGGACGAACACGACCTGCCCCAGGACGCGAAGGAACCTCACGTTCCTCCAGAACGCGGAGCGCGGGGGAGCGAGCGCTTGGTCGGTCACTGCCGAAGGATAGGACGGCCGAGGGGCCGGGCGCGAGCCCGGCCCCTCGGATCCACCTGCTGCGTGCGGCCTATCGGATCGGCGGCGGGTACTGGAGCCCGCCGTCCGTCCACAGGGCGTTCAGGCCTCGCTCCAACCCGAGCGGCGTGTCCGGCCCGATGGTCCGCTCGAAGATCTCGCCGTAGTTGCCCACGGCCGAGATCGCGCTGACCAGGAAGTCGGGGTCCAGGCCAAGGCCGGAGTCGAAGGGAGCGGCCGTGCCGGTCTCCTCGTCCTCCACCTCGGCGCCGAGCAGGTTGGTGACCGCCGGGTTGGGCGGGTTGGCCGCCATGTCGGCCACGTTGCCCTGGTCCACGCCGAGCTCCTCCGCGGCCAGCAGGCCGATAACCACCCAGTTCACGGCGTCCAGCCACCTGGAGTCGCCATCGACCACCGCCGGAGCCAGAGGCTCCTTGGAGATGATCTCGTCCAGGATCTTGAGGGCCTCGGGGCCGCCCTCGGACTCCGGCCACTGGCTGCGGAGGCCGGCCAGCTGGGAGGAGTCGGAGGTCCAGCCGTCGCATCGGCCGGCCAGGAACGCCTCCTGGAGCTGGGGGTTCTCCTCGAACGTCACGGGCTCCAGGGTGATGTCGTTGGCCGCGGCGTAGTCGGCCAGGTTGAGCTCCGTGGTGGTGCCCGTGGTAACGCAGATGCTGCTGCCGTCGAGGTCGGTGATGCTCTCGGCGTCGCTGTCTGCGGCGACCATCATGCCCTGGCCGTCGTAGAAGTTGACGTGGGCGAACGCCACGCCTTCGGCGCCGTCCCTACTGCTGGTCCAGGTGGTGTTACGAACCAGCACGTCGTAGTTGCCCGCCGCGAGAGCGCTGAACCGCTCTTCGGCGCTGACCGGAACCAGCTCGTGAGCTCCGGCGTCACCGAGCACCGCGGCGGCGATGGCCTTGCAGAACTCGATGTCGAAGCCCTCGATCTCACCGGATTCGGGGTTCAGGAACCCGAAGCCCGCCACGGTCTCGTTCACGCCGCACTTCAAGGTGCCGCGCTCCTTCACGGTGTCGAGCAGGCTGGTCGCCTGGCCGCCACCTCCGTTCTGCCCCTCGTCGCCTCCACGCGAGCACGCCGTGGCGAGCAGGGCCAACGCGGTCATCAGGACCGCGACGTTCGCGAAGAAACCTCTCCGCATGATCCCCTCCCTTCGAGTTACGGACAGGCCGCCTCAGGACGGGCAGCCTCCGGCCTACCCGGCGGAGCATAGTCAATTTCGGCCTGGGGGGCTACCTCGTGCGGGCCAGGCCCGGTAGCCCGTTCGGGGGATGGCCTCAGTGGCGGAAATGCCGCTTTCCGGTCAGGACCATGGCCATCCCGGCCCGGTCGGCGGCGGCCACCACCTCCTGGTCCCGGACCGAGCCTCCCGGCTGGATCACAGCCCCCACCCCGGCCTCGGCGGCCCGCTCCACGCCGTCGGGGAAGGGGAAGAACGCGTCGGAGGCGAGGACCG